>CAVAUO010000011.1:0-19153 GCA_963591685.1 Escherichia coli | reverse complement strand
ATCTTGACCTTGAGCGGAAGGTAGCGGGCCTTTCGGGCGGCGAGCGCAGACGTGTCGATTTGTGCCGCGTGCTCATCGAGCCGGCGGACGTGCTTTTATTGGACGAGCCGACCAACCACCTGGATATGGGTGCCATCAACTGGCTTGCCGAGCATTTGAAGGCGCGCTTCCGCCGCAAGGAAGGCGCGTTGGTCGTCGTCACGCACGACCGCTGGTTTCTGGACGAGGTATGCCAATCCATGTGGGAGGTGCACGACGGCATCGTCGAGCCGTTCGAGGGCGGTTATTCCGCCTACGTGCAGCAGCGCGTCGAGCGTGATCGTCAGATTGCCCAGGCCGAGGCCAAGCGTCGCAACCTCGCCCGCCGTGAGCTCGCCTGGCTCTCGCGTGGTGCCCGAGCCCGCTCCACCAAGCCGAAGTTCCACGTTGAGGCGGCACGCGAGCTGATTGCGCAAGAGCCGCCCATCCGCAACACCGTCGAGCTCAAGCGCGCGGCTATTAGCCGTCTGGGTAAGAAGTGCGTCGATGTGATCGATGCCACCTTCTCTTACGATGGTGAGCGCAAGATTTTAGACGACGTTACCTGGCTTATCGGCCCGGGCGATCGATACGGTTTGCTGGGCGAAAACGGCGTGGGCAAGTCCACGTTGCTCGACCTGGTGCAGGGCAAACTCTCCCCACAGTCCGGCCGTGTGAAAATTGGCAAGACCGTGAAGTTCGCCTTCCTTTCCCAGAAGCTAGAGGAGCTGGAAGAGCAGAATTCAAGCCTGGTGCGTGAGGTCTTGAACCGCTATCAATCGCACTACGAGGTGGATGGCAAGATCGTTTCGCCGGCGATGCTCTTGGAGCAGCTTGGCTTTGAGAAGGCTTACCTCAACACGCGCGTGCAAGATCTGTCGGGCGGCCAAAAGCGCAGGCTGCAGCTCATGCTCATCTTGCTTGACGCGCCCAACGTGCTCATACTCGACGAGCCTTCCAACGATATGGATACCGATATGATGGTCGCCATGGAAAACGTGCTGGACACCTGGCCGGGCACGCTTATCGTCGTTACACACGACCGTTTTTTGATGGAGCGTGTGACCGACGACCAGTTTGCGCTGGTTGATGGCAAGCTGACCCATTGCCCGCGTGGCGTGGACGATTATCTGTATTTGCTGGAAGAGCGCGACAAGGCCCGCGAGGCCGAGCGTGAGTACGAGCGCCGGGCTAAAGAGGCTGCCGAGAGGGGAGCCGGCGCTGCTGATGGGCTTGCCGGTGGGGCTGCGCCGGGCGCGGGTGCTGCGGGTGCAGGCATGGGCGCGAGCACGGTGGGAGCCTCGGCTGCTGTAACGCCGGCCTTGAGCAACGCCGAGCTGCAAAAGGCGAAGAAGCGTTTGCGCAGCTTGGAGACGAAGATGGAAACGGCCAACAAGCGCTTGGACGAGGCGAAGGCGGCCATGTTCGAAATCGAGCCTTCCGACTATGTGGCTTTGGGCGAGGCTCAGGCGAAGGTTGACGAAATCCAAGAGCAGCTCGATGAGCTGGAGATGGAGTGGCTCGAGGTTTCGGAGCTTTTGGGCATCTAGGCTAAAGCCTTCTTCAAGGCGCCCTGCCGGCTTGTGCTTTGGGGTCGCCGCATTCGCGTCGGCTCGGTCGATCGAGGTTCGTGATCCTGGTGCTCCGGCGCACCGTTGCACGCCGTTGCGCTCGCCCCATGTCAACTGATTGCAGCTCCCGGCGATTTATCACAGCCTGGTAAAGAGCGCGCCGCTACGCGCACCCGCGTGATAGCATTGAGCCTCACAAGGAGGATCAATGGCTTCATACTTCGAACGGAACATTTCCAATAGTGCCGACGGCATCTCGGCTCCCGGCGACAACGCCGCTGCCGCAGCCGCCGCCAACAGCTCTAACGCAGCCGACGCTCTTTACGAGCGCAACATCGAGCACATCATTTCCTGCCTTCAAGATGGTTGCAAGGACGACCGCCTGCTGGGTGTTGAGTTCGAGAACATCCTCGTCAAGCGTGGAAGCTATGCCCCGGTAACCTACAGCGAGCCCGGTGGCGTGCTCGAGGTCTTGCGTCAGCTTTCCGTTCATTACGACGCCCCTATAGTCGAGGAAGGCCACGTCCTTGGCCTCGAAAACCATACCGACAAGTCGCGCGTGACGCTGGAGCCGGGCGCCTTCATCGAGTACAGCTCGGCCCCGCTTGAGACGGTCGGCCAGGTGGAGCACGCCTTCCGCGGCTTCCGTAAGCAACTGCTCCCCATTCTCGACGACCTGGATCTAAGCCTTACCGAGCTGGGGTATCACCCTTCCGCTCGTTCGCGCAACATGGAGCTCATTCCTAAAAAGCGCTATCTGGCGATGGACCGCTACCTTACGATGTTCGGCCGTTTCGGCTCGTGCATGATGCGCTGTGCCGCCGCCTTGCAGGTGAACATCGACTACTCTTCCGAGGCCGACGCCGTGCGCAAAATCCGCATCGCAACGGGATTGGCGCCGCTCTTTGCCCTGCTTGCCGATAATTCGCCCATCTTCGAGGGCCGTCGCACCAAGCAGCATATGGCGCGCACGATGGTGTGGGCCAACTACGACTCCACGCGCGTGACGGTGGTGCCGGGTACCTTCGATGAAGACTTCGGTTTCCGCAAGTACGCGGAGTACGTCTACAACATGGAGTCGATCATCGTTCCTGAGGGCGACGATTGGCGCTATTCCGGTGAGGAAACCTTTGCCGAAGCCTACGCTAATCGCGAGATGACGCGCGAGGACGTGCTGCACGCGCTCACCATGGTGTTCCCCGACGCGCGCTTGAAGGGCGTGCTCGAGATTCGCCCGGCCGACGCGCTGCCTCTGCCCTATGCTATGGCCTATGTCGCTCTGATCAAAGGCCTTTTCTACAGCCAAGAAAATCTTGCCACTCTGGAGTCTGAGCTTGAAGGTTTAACCGAAAGCGCTGTTGAGCAGGCAAAGCGAACGCTCATTCGTGACGGCTTCGATGCTGACCTTTCGTGGCTTCCCGGCTACGGCTTCGAGGAGCGCACCCCGCGCGAGTGGCTGGTGCATCTGTTCGACCTGGCCAGCTGCGCGCTCGATGATTCCGAATCCATCTATTTGCAGCCGCTTTTGGGCGTGGCCGAGCGCGGTCGCACGCTTGCCCAGGATTACGCGGGCTTCGTGCCCGAGGCGCGCAAGATCCCCCGCATCGGCATTCTTCCTCGATACAGCATGGACCATACCGCCATGCAGGTCGGTCTGGGTTACATCAATTCCATCCTCGAGGCGGGCGGTATTCCGATGATCCTGCCCTCCACCGACGATCCGACGCTCATTCAGGCCTTGGTGGACGAATACGACGGTTTCCTTATTCCTGGCGGCCACGACATCGACCCCATCAACTATCGCAGCCGTCGCTCCGAGGATATCGGCGACCTATGCCCCGAGCGCGACATCATGGAGTTGGTGATGGTTCCCATGATCGTTGACGCCGACAAGCCCGTGCTCGGCATTTGCCGAGGTCATCAGGTGCTCAATGTGTCGCTTGGCGGCACGATGATCCACGATATCAACAAGGCCTTCCCCGATAAGCTTGAACATATGCAGGAGCCTCCCTATGATCATCGCGAGCACGAGGTGGAGTTCGTCGAGGGCTCCAAGCTCGGCCAGCTGATGGGCGCCAAACGCATCCGCGTGAACACGCTTCACCATCAGGCTATCGACAAAGTGGCGCCCGAGCTGCGTGTTGCCGCTTGGTCGGAAGACGGCCTGATCGAGGCAATCGAAGCGCCCAATAAGCGCTTCGTCTACGGCGTGCAATGGCACCCGGAATACCTGTGGCCCAAGGATTACACGCATCGCCGCTTGTTCCGTCGTCTGGTTCAGGAATCGATGAAGGGCTAGTTTTGGCTGCTGCCGCTACGGCGCATCTGGTTATGCGGAGGAAGCGCAAGCTGTAGGGTGCATTGCTGCGGTCGGCCCGATGCTGCTCGCGGCTGCCCAGATTGCATAAAGAAGGGGAACCCGTGGGTTCCCCTTTTGTGTTCTGGCGGAAGATGTAGGATTCGAACCCACGGAACCTCTCGGTTCAACGGTTTTCAAGACCGCCGCTTTCAACCACTCAGCCAATCTTCCTTATGTTGCGCACCTGCAGGCGACAACGGCACCGGCCTGTCTTACAGACGAATGCCGTACCCGCGATCGAGCGCCATGCGCGTTGCTTGTTGGGCTTGCATGCGTTTTGCGTCAGCCAAAACAAAGCAGATGAAAGAATACCATATAATGCGGCTTATGACTTTGGACGTGCATAAGACGGCATATGGTTGGGCAAGCGCCCGCCTGGACGACCGATACTACATGGAACTCGCCATTGAGCAGGCTAAACGCGCCTATTCCTTGGGTGAGGTGCCCATTGGCGCCGTTGTTGTGTACGACCCAGTAGACCCTGCAACACGCGTATACCGCCTGCCTGCTCCCAAGTTATTGGCGACGGCATGCAATCTGCGTGAGACCACGCAAGACCCTGCGGGTCATGCGGAGTTTTTGGCTATGCAGGCTGCATCGCGCGAGTTGGGCGAATGGCGCCTGGAGGGCTGCACCGTGTACGTGACGCTCGAGCCCTGCATCATGTGCGCGGGTTTGATGCATCAGGCACGTGTGAGCCGCTGCGTCTTCGGCGCAAGCGATCAAAAGGCGGGCGCCGTTGGTACCCTTTACCGCATACATGACGATGCTCGCCTGAACCATGCCTTCCCAGTTAAGGGCGGGGTCATGGAAGAAGAATGCCAAGGCCTGTTGAAGTGCTTCTTCAAGGAGCGCCGCGAACAGCGCAAGGCCGTCAAGAAGGACCAACAAGCCCTTGGGACTGCTGCTGCCGCGGGGCAGGTTTCGGCACAGGCTGCCAAGGCCGACGCTACTGCGGAGCAGGCCGCCGAGCAGGCCTCAGCCACGATCCCCGCTGCGGGCCCCGTAATTAAGGAGAGCCAAGCCCTTAAGGCAGCGCTTATGAGCAAGGAGAACCAATGAGCGAAAACGAGAAGCTCTTCGATCAAATGGACAGTAAGGCTGCCGAGGACGTGATGGCTCAAGCCCTGGATATTGCCAAGCGCGACACGGCGGGTGTGCGCAGCGGCGGCATCAAGGTCATCGCTCCCGCGAAGATCAACCTGGTGTTGGGCATCGGCGCCAAGCGCGAGGACGGATACCACTACGCCGACACCATCATGCATGCGTTGGCATTGCACGACGTCCTGCACATGCGCCGCGTCGACCTATCCGGCTTTGGCATCGGACTCGAAATCCATCTGACCATGGAGTATACCGAGGACATTACCCCGATAGATGTGGCTCCCGAGGAAAACCTGGCTTATCGCGCGGTTGCCGCTCTGGCCCAGGCAATCGGTCGCAAGGAAGACGAAGAAGTCCATATCCACATCGTCAAGTCGATTCCTGCTCAGGCGGGCTTGGGCGGCGGATCCTCGGATGCGGCGGCGGCCCTGGTGGGTGCGGCGAGGCTTTGGGACCTGGATGCGCAGGACCCTCGCTTGGTCGAAGTGGCTGCCGGCTTGGGCGCCGACGTTGCCTTCTTCCTGAAGGGCGGATGCGCTTACCTCACAGGAAAGGGTGAGCAGTACGTGCACTCCTTAGCTCCGCGTAAGGATTTCATCTTGCTTGTAAGCCCTGATGAAGGGGTATCCACCGCGCAGGCTTATCGCACTTTCGACAAGGAGCCCTTGCTGCCTACCGACACCCAACGCGGTGTGTGGGGTGTTTTGCAAGAAGCCTCCAAGGTCGAGCCTTTTAACAACTTGGCCCCCGCCGCCGAGAAGATCCTGCCTGTGCTTACTGAGATTCGCGAATGGGGCGAGTCCTGCGAAGGTGTGAGCGGCGTTCTTCTGTGTGGCAGCGGATCGGCAACCGCACTTTTCTGCGAGTCCTTCACTCAGGCAACCAAGCTTTCCGGCGAAGCCCAGCTCAAGGGCTGGTCGGCGCGCGTCACCTCGCTGGTGGGCATCGGCGCCGCCGTTCGCGAGCGCTAACCGATCGATCGCGCCCTGTTCGATTTGCACGCTTCGTTCGCACCTGCGCGCTGCGCCGGTCCGGTGTCCTTTATGGACGTTTTGCGGCGGAGGCTCTGGGGCTCGCTGTCGTCCGCGAGCGCTCACGCGTGCATGGTAGACTAACGAAAACACCTAAGGAGGCCCTTATGGAAATCGCCCTTATCGTGATCGTCGCCGTGGTCCTTATCGTGGCCATTGCGCTCATCTTCCTGTACAACAATTTCGTCCAGCTGCGCAATCGCATCGACAACGCATGGGCGCAGGTCGACGTGCAGCTTCAGCGCCGCTTGGATTTGATTCCAAACCTGGTTGAGACCGTGAAGGGCTACGCCGCGCACGAAAGCGGCACCTTCGAAGCGGTGACCAAAGCCCGCAGCGCCGTTATGAGCGCCGGCACCCCCGAGGAAAAGATGGCCGCCGACAACATCTTGTCCGGCACCTTGAAGTCCCTGTTCGCGGTGTCCGAGGCCTATCCCCAGCTCAAGGCCGACGCGAACTTCCGCGAGCTGCAGGCGGAGCTTGCCGGTACCGAGGACAAGATCAGCTACATGCGCCAGAGCTTCAATGACTGCGTGCTCAAGTACAACAACGCCATTCAGACTTTCCCCGGTGTTCTTGTTGCAGGCATGTTCGGCTTTACCGAGCGTCAGGCCTTCAGCGCCGACGAAGGAGCGAAGACCGCTCCCAAGGTGAGCTTCAAGTAGCTTTCGCTCGTTTGCGCAGGCTGGCGCTTTGTCGCATGGCTACCGACCGCGCCGCCGCAGTCTCCCGCTGCCTTCGCTACCAAGCCCGTAAACCTAAAACGACCGTGCTCGTTTATCGAGCGCGGTCGTTTCTTTTCGTTGCTATTGTTCGCGTGCGTCCTCGCGTGTCTGATGCGCGCTGTTTTAGCGCAAGAACATATGCAGCAGCTTGTCGTAGAGCTTGCTGGAATAGGGCTGGTAGCGCATGGGCAAATCGAGCCAGGTCTTTTTGTCCACGATGGACTTCGTGTGCGAAAAAGCCTCGAAGCCGCGCTTGCCGTGGTAGCCGCCCATGCCGCTTTCGCCGACGCCGCCAAAGGCCATCTCGCTGGTGGCCAGGTGAATCACGACGTCGTTGATACAGCCCCCGCCGAATTGAAATTCCTCGGTGTAGCGCTTGATATGCCCTTTATCGCTTGAGAACAGGTAGCAGGCAAGCGGCTTTGCCTTGCCCTTGAGAGAGCGCGCCGCTTCGTCGAACGAATCAAAGCTCAGCACCGGCAAAAGCGGCCCGAAAATCTCCTCGCCCATTACGGCGTCTTCCGCGCAAACCTTGTCCATGATCGTCGGCGCAATGCGCAGGCTTGCCTTGTCCACCTCGCCGCCGTGCACCACTTTATCCTCGTCGATAAGCCCGCACAGGCGCTCGAAGTGCTTCTGGTTGACGATTCTGCCGTAATCGGGATTCTCGAGCGGACGTGCGCCGAATTGTTGCCCAATCTGGTGTGCCAACTGGGCAAGCAGTTCGTCGTGCACGCTGCGCTCCACCAAAATGTAGTCGGGCGCCACGCAAGTTTGTCCGCAGTTCAAAAATTTGCCGAACACGATGCGCTTGGCGGCCAGCGCCAGGTTCGCGCTAGCGTCCACGATGCAGGGGCTCTTCCCGCCCAGTTCAAGCACCGCGGGCGTCAAATGCTCCGCCGCGTGACGCAGCACCTCCTTGCCCACGTTCTGGCTTCCGGTAAAGAAGATGAAGTCGAACTTCTGCTCCAGCAGCGCCGCATTCTCCGCGCGCCCACCTTCAACCACCGCCACATACTCGGGCTCAAAGCATTCTTCCACAATCTTGCGGATGACTGCGCTGGTGGCAGGCGAGTACGCGCTCGGCTTCAGGATGGCCGTGTTGCCCGCGGCGATAGCGTCGGCCAGCGGGTCGATCGTCAAAAGGAAGGGGTAGTTCCACGGGCTCATGATGAGCGTGTTGCCGTAGGGGATTGCCTGTGTGAAGCTGCGCGAGGCGAACTGCGCCAGAGGCGTTGGCACCGTATGGCTGCGGGCAAAACCGCGCGTGTGCTTTATCAGGTACGTTAGCTCGGTAAGCGCCAGGCCACTCTCGCACATAAAGCCCTCGTAGGTGCTTTTGCCCAGGTCGGCCGTGAGCGCTTCGTTTATCTCCTGCTCGTGGGCACGCACGGCACCGCGCAGTTTGCGCAGCTGGGCGATGCGAAACTCAACCGGAATGGTTGCGCCGCTATTGAAGAAGGCGCGCTGCTTTTCAAGAAGGGCGCAAATTTCCTGCGCGTTCATTATTTGCTCCAATCTGCGACTTGCTTGTAAAGCTCCGCCAATTCGGGTGCGGTCATGAGCTTGGGGACAGGGTAGAGCGGGTTGGCTTCGCGTTCGGCTATGCGTGACAGGTGCTCGATGTCCGTCGCTTCGATGCCCTTGATTTTGGTGGGGATGTTCATGTTGGCGTTAAGCTGCTTGATCGCCTCGATGAAGCGCGCGGCACCTTCGGCGTCGCTGTCCTCGGCTCGGCAAACCCCCGCGGCAACGCCCAGCTTGTGCAGCTTTTTGTGCGCGGATTCGCCGTAGGCCTCAAGCACGTAGGGCATCACGACGGCGTTTGCTAGGCCGTGAGGCGTGCCGTACTGTCCGCCGAGCGAGTGCGCGATGGCATGGATGTAGCCCACATACGACATCGAAAAGGCGATGCCCGCTTTGTACGCGGCGTGAAGCATGTTCTCGCGAGCCTGATGGTCGGCTCCGTTGGCGTAGGCGCGCTCGATATTGGCGAACACCAGGCTCGTTGCCTCAAACGCGAGTTTGCGCGTTTGCTTGGTGGTCGAGCGCCCAATATAGGCCTCCACCGCGTGCGTGAGCGCATCCATTCCCGTAGTAGAGGTAAGGTGCGCGGGCAGCGAATAGGTGAGTTGCGCATCAAGCACGGCGTAGTCGGGAATCAAAGGGAAGCTCATGATGGCGTACTTGTGATGCTCGCGCGCGTCGGTGATAACGGCGGCAAGCGTTACCTCGCTGCCGGTGCCGGCGGTGGTGGGTATGGCGACGATGGTGGGCGTGCGCCGCAGCACGCGCAGGACGCCTTTCATCTGCGCGAGCGTTTTGTTGGGATAGGCAACGCGCGCTGCAACGGCCTTGGCGCAGTCCATCGAAGACCCGCCGCCGATGGCGATCACTGCTTCGCATCCGCCATCAAGATAAAGAGCGAGCGCCTCTTCTACCTGGTCGACCGTGGGGTTGGGCTGCACCTTGCTGTAAAGTGCGTGTCCGATGCCTGCTTTGTCCAGACTCTTGATAAGGGGTGCGGTAAGGCCGTTTTGCACGATGCCCGCATCCGTGACTACGAGCACCTGCCGCGCCCGCTCGCCGGCGAGCACCGGCCCCAGCTCGGCGCACGAGCCGATGATTTTAGGCTCGCGGTAGGGCAAAAAGGGCAGCGCCGCGCGGAATCCGAGTTGGAAAATGCGGCAGTAAGCTTTTTTAAGGAAGAACATGGGCGCTCTTTCTAGACTTGGACTTGCGGTTGACGGAAGGGATTCGCGGAGCAGCCGGATGCATCAAAGCTTGCCCGCTTCTTGTGAAATCTCATCGAGCTTGTTGCTGATGGCGGAAAGGCTGCGGTAGAACAGCTCGCGCTCTTCCTCGGTTAGGCTGTCGTTTACCTCGGTCAAGACGGCTTCGATCTTGCTATTGATGAGCGTGTTTGCTCGTCGGCCTTTGTCGGTAAGAACGATGGGGCACTTGTAGCGCTTGTCGCTTTGGGGCCTTGCCTCGACAAAGCCTTGCGATTCCAGATAATCGAGGGCGCGCGAAACGGCAGCCTTGTCCTCCTCGCACTCCTCGCTTAGCTGCGTGGGGCTTAAACCCTCCTGGCGACCAAGGTAGTGCAGGCACGAAACATGGATGCTTTTTAGCCCATATTCGGCCATCTCCTTGTTTTTGATCTTGCGAACGTTGCGATTGATTCGGTTTATAAGGATGGTGAAGGTTTCGAAGCGTTCCTCCATGGGCTCTCCTTGTTTTAACGCTGCGCTGGTGGTTTTCGTGCTGCGCTGGCGGCTTGCTCGTTCGGGTTGGATGGTTTGCTCGCGCGAGACGGCTGACGGTCCGCTCGTTCGGGCTGGATGGTGACCTGCTTGCTTGAGCCGCTCGACGGTCTGCCTGTTCGCGCGGGCCGGTCGATGGTTTGCCTGTCTGCGCGGGTTGGAGTTGGTTTGTTCGTGGGGCACCGCGTGGTGCTTGATAGACTGAAGTGAATAGCAGTTTTGTTGATTTGTCAACAATTATGGAGGATTTGTCGCAAAGGCTTCTCCTGTTCATGATTTGAGCCAGGGAATCTGCCGAAAATGCACATGACTCTGCTAGAATTTATGAATTCATAACTTAGTGAACTTATTGGTTCTGGCGCAAAGGCCAATCAAGCGCATGCATTTGTGCGTTGTTGACCCTGATCGCCTGAGCCGATGATGATAAGCATGCCGCCCGCCAAATGGGGAAGGCATAAGAGAGGTTTAGCATATGACGAAGAAGTTAAGCGCAACCGTTGTTTCGGTATTGTTGCTGGCAAGCGCCTTGTTCGCAGTGGTTTTGCTCGCCCCCCCCGCAAGCAAAGCTTTTGCTGATAACCCTAAGGGTATGGCTATCAGCAAAAGCTCGTTCGTAAACGGTGAGTACACGATTTCTGCTGGTGGCGATTACTATTTGGCGGAAAGCGTTACTGGCCACCTTATAATTCAGAAGACCGGCACCTTAAAGGTCAAGCTCAACCTTAATGGCTGTACACTAACTGGAGCGGATAATAATTCCGCTATTTCTTCAAGTGGAAATCTTTCTATCACGGGTAACGGCGGAAAGATTGTGCAGCCGATTAACATGTCCGCCATTACCACGGATGAGAACGCTACATTCTTGGAGCTGAACGGGGTCAGTCTTGAATCTGACAATCATTCATGCATCGATGGCGTTACTGCTGCAATCGAGATAAATGGCGGCTCTATTACGGTTAAAAACTCGGACGGCAGTGACAGCGTTTCGGCTTTGTACCTTACCTATTCAGGTGGCAAGCCGGCGTACTGCGAAGTAAACGGTACGACCTTAACCCTGAATAATGGCTCTACCATTATTCGCACCGGCACTCTTAGCGAGGGGGATTCTGCTCCTGAGCTTGGCGAGGGAACCAGCCTCTCGAGCTTCCCCATCCAGAAAAACGATGATGATACTTACAAGGCAAGCGCAACGCTCAAGTCTGGCGACAGCGAGCTCGCTTTCTACAAGTCCAAAGACGGCGCATATAAGGTAGTTAAGAAATCCGATGTTCCCGAAGCCGCCAAGTATCGTCTGCACGATACCAATTTTAAGGACGAGCTGGGCGACGTTTATTTCGAGGATGAATCCGAGGCAAATAGCCTTAAGGAGGTAATCGGCGGCGAAATCGAAGCCAAGCACACGATTACTTTCAAGACGAGCTTCAAGAGTTCGGCGGAGCCGTATAAAACCAAGTACGCATGGGGCAACGGCACGGTGAGCGCGCCTGATGCTCCTACTAAAGAGGGTTGCACCTTCGGGGCTTGGTATCAGAAGACCGACAAGGGTTATACGAAGTTCGACTTCGACACCAAGATCACTTCCGACATCACTCTGTATGCTCAGTGGAAAGCCGATGTTGCCGACGTTAATGGCATTTTCCAGTACCCCACGGTTCAGGAAGCAATCGACGAAGCTGTTGAGGCCGGCGATACCGTGAACCTGCTGAAGAGCGTGGAGCAAAGCGCAGAAGTTGGCTCCGGTAAAGACATTACGCTCAACCTGGGAGGCAATACCTTGTCTTCTACGAAGGGTCTCTCCGATGAATACAAAGGCCTTATCTGCGTGACGGACGACGCAAAGCTCACTATCAAGAACGGTTCCCTGAAGGCCACTACCTCTGGACAGCGTTCTCCTGCTTGCGTTTATGTTACGGGCGAGTCGGCGGAGCTTAAGATCGAAGATGTTTCGATGAGCGGAAATTACGCACCTATTTATGCCACGGCGGGCACGATTACGGTGGACAACGGAAGCGATTGCAAGATTGAGGCATCTAACCGCGGAGATTTTGCGATCACCCTTGAAGGCACGGCTAACGCCACAATCGTCGAGGGCGAGTTTGCCGCAGGTGGTTTTGTTTATGGAGGCGACGAGGACGAAACAAACGGATGCGTGAAACTTGCGGACAGCGCAAATTTGACCATCAAGAACGGCACTTTCGACGATCGCGTGGCTGTGTTTGGCTCCAACACGAAGCTGACTATTGAGAACGGTGAGTTCGGTCGTCCCGACAACGCATCGGCCATCACCGGCGGCAAGGTTTTCCTTAAGGGCAAAGATGATAGCCTGTATTGGGTAACCGATGAGGCCAACGCACGAGTCGAGAACTCCCGCTACGTGGTCACCGACGCGAACGTTAGCCCCAACACCAAGGTCTACACCTACAAGTACAGTGACGCTCAGAACTACTACAAGTATTCGCTCACGGGCGAAAAGCTTTCCAAGGACAGCACTTTGCACAAGATGCACAAGGTTCAGTTCAAGTCTCAGGGCTCCGTTGTGGGTGAGCCCCTGTACCTTGAGTCTTTGGTCGACGCTTACGGCGAGCTTCCCGAGGGCACTCAGCTTGACGGCTATACCTTTGATGGTTGGTTCGTTGGCGATTCCAAGATCGCTGCCGATGCAACCACCAACGACGACCAAGACTACGAAGTTGATGTTGTTGCTCAGTGGACCAAGGATTCCGCTGATGAGGATGCCGCCGACGACTCCGATAACGATGGCTCCGACAGCGATGATTCCTCTACCGAGTCCGACAGCGACAGCGATTCGCTGCCCGACACCAGCGATCCTGCTGGCGCGATCGTAGCTGTTGCACTTGCTGGCGCTTTGGCTGGCGGCGTTAGGCTTCTTCGTCGCGCAAGTTAAGGTGCTGCCTGGGTGCCTACTGCTTCTAGGCGGGCTGGCATTTAGCAGGTGAGCATATCGAGTTTCCGAGCGCTCCGGCCATTGGTCGGGGCGCTCTTTGCGTGCCGGTACAGGAGCCGTGGGTTTTTGGCAAACGTGGCGCGCGGCCAACATGGGGGCAGGGGAGGCCTCTCGATCATCTTATCGCCTTGCTCTTTTGCTCGTCGCTATGGTTCGGTTTTTACGAACTCAGATCTAGACCGATCGTGGTCCAATTTCGCCCGTATCCCTTCATCGCCCGGCTATTATCCGTCAATGGTTCGCAGCATGTTCGTTCTGTGTTTGTCTGAAGAAACAAAAAGGAGCCGGCGAACCGACTCCTCTGAAATGCGTGGCGGAGAGCTAGGGATTCGAACCCTAGATACCCTTGTGGGGTATACTCACTTAGCAGGCGAGCGCCTTCGTCCTCTCGGCCAGCTCTCCACGTGTGTTTTGCAATCTTAACGTGTCCCGTCGATTCTTGCAAGGAGAACCACAATGATCCGACATCGCAAGATGTATTTTCCTAAGGGTGTCAGCCTTGCGGCCATGCTCATGCTCGCGCTTTCCTTGCTTGCGTTCGTTTTCGTTTCCTTTGCCCCCGCAGATGCTTGGGCGCGCTCGTATGCATCGGGCCCGGTTAACATCAAAGGTGTGGTGCAGGAAAACGGTGACTTAGCAGTTACCGAGCAGCGTACTTTCACCTTCGAGGGCTCTTATAGTTGTGTGTGGTGGTACATCGAGGATCTGCCTGATGGTGCCGAGGTAAAACCCTCAAGCGTCACTATGACCACCGCAAACGGCACGCTCGAGATGCCCGAGGTCAAGTTCCAAAAGGAATGGCGCAGCGCCGGCGGCCCCGATAAGCTTGCGTGGTCTTTCGATAAGGGCAAAAACGCCATCTATGCATTCTTCGATGCAGACAACGCTGAGTTCACTTTCACGCTCTCCTATACCATCACGAATGCCGTGCAGGTTTACTCCGACACGGCCGAGCTGTACTGGAAGTTCGTTCCTGACGGTTGGGCGGTCGATTCGCGCGACGTCAACGCGGAAATCGTCCTGCCCTTGCCCGAAGGCGAAACGGCAACCGCGGGCGACAATGTGAAGGCCTGGGGTCATGGCGACCTGTCGGGATCGGTCAACATAAACTCCGATGGCTCCGTTGCGTACAAGGTCTCAAGCGTTAAAGCTGGCAATTATGCCGAGGCGCGTATTGCCTTCCCGACTTCCTGGGTTGTAAAAATCAAATCGGGCGACGTCAACTACCACACAAGCGCGCACCTGCAGGAAATCCAACAAGAGGAAGAGGAGTGGGCAACCGGCTCCAACAACTTCCGCTTCACACAGGTGTTCTCGTTGTTGGCTTCTATCCTGCTTTCCCTTCTTGCGATTGTTTGGGCAGTGTGGCGCTTCTTCAAATACGGTCGCGAGCTCAAGCCTGCCTTCACCGACACCTATTGGCGCGATGAGCCACTGGAGGGCGTGCACCCTGCCGTCATTAGCCGATTGTTGCGCTTCGACGAGGCGAGCTCGCAGGACTTCGCTGCGGCGCTTTTGAACCTGGCGAATTTGGGCGCCCTGCGGATAGAGCCCGTAACAACCACGTACAAAAAGTTTATCGGTACCGATAGCTACACCGACTATGCTCTGCAAAAGAACCCGAATTTCGATTTGGATAGTTTGAGCGAGCTTGATCGCAAGGCGTACGACATCATCTTCGGCTACGGGGTGGACGAGCAGGGTGCTTTGCTTCTTTCGACCTTGAAGTCGCGCGCAAAGAGCGATGCCGAGCGTTTTTCGACCGACATGGAAACCTGGCATGGCCTGCTTCGTGCCGAGGTTATCAGAGCCGACGTCATCGAGGGTTACAGCTCCTCTAAGCGCAATCACAACACTGCCGTGGCAATTCTGGTTGTTTCTCTTTGCGTTTGGATGGGTATAACTTTCAACAACATCATGTGCGCGATTCCGGGACTTGTTGCGGCTATCGTGCTGGTGCTGCTTGGGCGTTTCATGCCGCGCCGCACCCAGAAGGGTGCCGACGCCTTTGCGCGTGCCAAGGCTTTGAAGAAGTGGCTTTGCGAGTTCTCTCTGCTCAACGAGCGCCCCTTCACCGATGTGAAGGTGTGGGGCAAGCTGATGGTGTACGCCTATGTTCTTGGTGTTGCCAACGAGGCGGCCAACCAGCTGCGCGCGGTTGGTTATGCGCCCGCCCCTAAGAGTGATGCTGGCTTTGGCTATTACGATCCGGGCTTCTGGTGGTATACGCCAGCGGTTATGCATGCCTCAAATGCGCCGGCTTTCGATCTGGGTTCCTTCACCACGTATCTTGATTATTCGCTGGACGACTCTTTGCAGGCTGTCCACTCGGCGCTGAGCGAGATCAGTGGCAGCGACGGCGGCTTCTCGAGCGGTGGTGGCTTCGGCGGAGGCTTTTCCGACGGTGGCGGTGGCGGCTTCGGCGGTGGCGGCGGTGCCCGGTAGGGGCTAATTGAATTCATCGTGCCGAAACGGCATCTTCGAACCAAGCTGTTAGAATTCGTGATACTTCGATTCGTCGTTTGAGTGATAGCGCGTTTGCCGCGCTGTCTTTGTTCGCGCGAGATGAAAACTATGGGGTTTGATTCGGTTTGGGAGGGACGAATGTCCGACAACATCGTTTTGATAGGCATGCCTGGCGCCGGCAAGTCCACCTTGGGCGTGGTGCTGGCCAAGGTGCTCGGCTACGACTTCCTGGACTGTGATCTGCTTATTCAAAAGTACGAAGGTCGTACCTTGCAGCAAATCATCGATCTTGAGGGTACCGACGGCTTTCTTGCGGTGGAGAACCGCGTTTTGTCGGGTATCGATTGCAAACGTACGGTCATCTCGACCGGTGGCTCGGCGGTTTATTCCCAAGATGCCATGGAGCACCTTGGGGGCATAGGCAAGGTTGTGTTCATCAAGGTGCCTTATGTCGAACTCGAAAACCGACTGGGCAGCTTGCATGAGCGCGGCGTGGTAATGAAGGAGGGCATTGGCAACGACCTGCGCCTCCTCTTCGAAGAACGTGCTCCCCTGTACGAAAAGTATGCCGATATAACAGTGGACGTCGAAGGCTCCAACATCCAAGAAGCGGTCAATCAACTGGTAACCGCTGTTCGTGGCGCCGGCTTCTAAGCGCTACCCGGCCTAGCAAGTTTGGCGTGTTTGTGTTGAGCGTTGCTCGTGCTTGGTGCCTCTTGGGCTGCTAGACCCCGGTAAGTTTGGCGTGCATGCATCGAAGCTCGCTTATGCCCGGTGTCTCATGAGATTGCAAGCTTTCAGTAAGCTTGGCGTATTTGCTCCGAAGATAGACTACGTCCGGCGCCTCCTGGGACCTTTAGGCCCTAGTAAGTTTGGTGCGCATGCGCAGACGCTCGAAAGGGCTTCAACGTGCCAATGGATCCGGGCCAGGAAGCAGTACCCTATCGTCGCCGAAGCTCGAAAAGGGGTACCCAATGGTCATAACCTCTACCCCGGGGTAAGAGTTTTGACCATTGGGATTGTCAGCCTGAGTAGCTATTAGTAAAAGCCCAGGTCAGCGAGTTGCGCATTTTCAGGCTTGTCCTGCTATCTTGTTTCTGAGCCAGTTTTCACCTCAAAATCTACCCCCGGAGAGGACTTTTGACCAAAAGGGGTCTGGTTTTTTGATTTGATGACTCGCGGAGGGGGTTTTTGACCATTTGCGCCTGTTCTGGCGACCCACGGGTGGGACTTCTGCTCATGCGCGGGACCGTGCTTCGGTCGCGCTTAACAGCATAAGAAAAGCCCGACCTAGGTCGGGCTTTTCGAATAGCGAATCGAGCGCTACGGCAGGCCTGCGCTCATTGCTGGGTGAGCGCCATGGTGGGACCCCGCCGTAAGGCGGAATGTGCGGCACTTGGGACTCCGCCCGGTAGCAAAACGCAACGTGCGCCAGGAGCCCACCCGCCGCGAGGCTGACGGGCGGCAGATGGAATCCCATCTAGCAGCGAAACGCAGGTCCGCTACTTCACCACGCGGACGCGGTAGACGCCTTCGAGCGCGGTAACGGCGTCGGCGGCTGCGGCGGCGCCTTCTTTGTCAACGTCCACAAGCGTGTAGGCGACCTCGCCGCGGGTCTGATTGTTGAGGGTGATGATGCTCACGCCCGCGCCCGAGATGGCCGCGGAGACGTCGGCAATCGTGTTGGGCACGTTCTTATGCAAAACGGCCAAACGGCCACCCTCGGCGGGAACGGGGCCCATGGAAAGCGCGGGGTAGTTCACGGAGTTGACGATGTTGCCGTTGTCCAGGTAGTCCATGATCTGGCGGACGGCCATCATCGCGCAGTTGTCCTCGGCTTCAGCGGTGGAAGCGCCCAGGTGGGGAAGCACGATAACGTTTTCCATGGTCATGGTCTCGGGGGTTGCGAAGTCGGTGATGTACTTGGCAACGCGGCCTTCCTTGGTGGCCTGAGCCATTGCGGAAAGGTCAACCAGCGTGTCGCGCGAGAAATTCAGGAACACAGAGCCCTGCTTCATCGTCTCGCAGAACTCAGCGTTGATCATGCCAATCGTGGGAGGAATGGCGGGAACATGGATGGTGATGTAGTCGCAGGTGCGCGCGATCTGCATCAGGTCGGTGACGTAGGTGAGCTTGCTGGGCAGGCTCATTGCGCGCTCGATGCGCAGGCCGGGATCGTAGCCGACGACCTGCATGCCAAGGTCGAGCGCAGCGCGGGCGACCATGCCGCCGATTGCGCCCAGGCCGATGACGCCGAGCTTCTTGCCCTGAATCTCGCGGCCGGCAAACTGCTTTTTGGCTTTCTCGACGGACTTGGCGATGTTGGGGTCGGAGGCGTTTTCGCGGCACCAGTCGATGCCGCCGATGATGTCGCGGCTGCCGAGCAGAAGGCTTGCCAGGACAAGTTCTTTAACGGCGTTGGCGTTGGCGCCGGGGGTGTTGAAGACGACGATGCCTTCTTCGGCGCAGCGATCCAGGGGGATGTTGTTCACGCCGGCGCCTGCGCGGGCGATGGCCTCGAGCTTGGGTGAGAACTGCATGTCGTGCATGGCAGCGGAGCGAACAAGAATGCCGTCGGCGGAATCGATGTCGTCGGTAAGGGCGTAGGAATCGGTGAGCAGATCGGTGCCGTAAGGCGAGATGTTGTTGAGGCAATGGATATTGCGCATGTGCACTCCTGTCGAAGAGGTATCGATGATGTGTCGACCAAGGGCTGCGACCCGATGGCACAGCGTACCAGGGCTTTCAATGAAACCGCATATTCGCCTTTGCGGCGAGCTTTGCGCGAGCGGTGAAGCCGGGGTTCGCTGGTCGGCCGCAGCAGAAAATCGACCTTGATCATCAACTCTACCCGCACCCGCGCGCGTGTCAATTAATGCGGCCGCAAAAGGATGAAAAGAGAATAAGAAAAGGCTCCCGATGGGAGCCTTGCAATTCAAATGGTGCGGGTGAAAGGACTTGAACCTTCATGAAGTTGCCTTCATACGGACCTGAACCGTACGCGTCTGCCAATTCCGCCACACCCGCATATGTGCAGCAAAAGTGCACGAGTTACTTTACGTGAATAGCACTTCGCGCGCAAGTCCTAATTTCAAAAACTTGTTTTTGACGAATCTCCGGGTGTGTTTCGTTGTTTTTTGCGCTCGGCGCTTGGTTCGATTCGCGCATATAAATCAGTAGCCCATGTCACTTGAATCACCCTTAAATTAGGCCGTTCCTTCGACATAAGCGAAGCTTCGTTGGGGCCTTGCGCAAAGAATCGCGCAAAGTCTGCTCATAGCTCCGCCCCCGCCCCAGTAAGCATCCGGTGAAACCCAAAGTAAAGCCCTGAGCGGCGAAAACCCGTCTTAGGCGCCATATTTGGCGAAGAAGTGAAAAACAACATGATTCCACCACACATTGCACATGCTGTGGCAAAATAAATCAGACTATATGCGACCAACAGTTAGGAGCGACTTAAATGGGACTCTTCTCGCGTTTTGAGAACAAAGTTGAGGACGGCTTCGACGGAATGAACGAAAAGCTGTTCGATGCTCCCATCTCGCCTGTTCAGATTGCGAAAAAGGCCGAAAAGCAGATGCGCCGCGAAAAGATGGTCGGTGCCGGCAAGGAATTCGCTCCCACGCTCTATACCGTGTTGGTAAACCC
>CAVAUO010000010.1:0-19411 GCA_963591685.1 Escherichia coli | reverse complement strand
ACGCTCATCATCATGGGCACCGTGATGCCCGCGCTCACCGCCTGCAGGATTCGGCCCAGCATCAAAACCTCGAAGTTAAGCGCCACCGCCGCAAGGAGGGCACCCGCAACCAGCAAAACGGCGCAGGCCACGATAATGCGACGATACGAGAACCTGCGCATCAAAAACGGCACTATCGGAACCGTGACGCCAAGCGTAAGCATGTAGATGGTGGTGGCCCATTGAGCAAGCGAGGGCTCGATACCCAAATCGGCGCTCACGAAGTTGATCATCGCATTGAGCGCCGTTTGCGAAAGGTTGCCCAAGCTCGAGATAAGGATGATCACCGCAATAAGGCCAATCACTCCCCTGCTGACACCCTGCCGTTTGCCGGCTTTTGCCATGAGCTCCTCCCCTCGAACCGCCGATCTGCTTGGTTTCGTTTTGAAACATGATAACCGCGCCAACGATCCTCCGGGCAAAACGCGCATGAAGAAAACAAGGAGCAGGACGCAATGCTTGCATGGAGCGCTAAAGGCTACACGATGGATGCAAAGGGGCGGAGCCCGTATGACGCGCTAAGGGCCGCACGGCAAAACCGAAGAAGTTAAGGAGAAAGTTGAGGGACCCGCAAGCGGGTCCCTCAACTGTTCACACTCCCCTGGGGAAGGGGACGGCCAAGCTTTCTATTGCACGATTTGAAAGCTCAGCGCTTGTTTTGGCCTGAAGGGCGCGACTCCCACAAAGGGGGCGAAGCGAGCACACGGGAGCTGGAGGACTCCTGCGTTTTGATGAAGAGGTAGATCAGAAGGATCCCCCTCGAGGAGCCTTTTGCCCCTTCAGAAGTTAACCACGGATAACTTAACCCGTAGCCTATAGCCTGTCAACGCTTTTTCCCAAAAAAAGTTTGCCAAGGTTAATTTTTTCCTACGAGAAGCATGCAAGGGCCCAAGCGCGATAGTCACAACACAAAAGCAGGCTTGCGACCAATGCAGGAAATAGGGGCATGCGCCAAATCGGAAGCACTCCCCCTTGCATGACGGCCGAAATGGGGCAACGAGCCCGAACGCCAAGAGAATGTGGCCGTAAAAGGAGCTGGGCCCTTTCGGCCTTAGTGCGATTCATCGCACCACCAGCTTACTAGCAACCCAGCTCGAATAGCGGCGGCGCAAGAGGGGTATTGCACCGACGCAGAGACCGAAGGCGGCCTCATTGCTTGTAATTATCTCACGTAATAGCTGTGCTAACCGATAAACTTTAGCTAACCTATAGGTCTTTCCTATGATTTAGAAAGATGCGAAAGAGGCATCAGCGCAGATGCAGAGGCAAAATCAGACACCTTACGCAAGCTGTGCCGCGCATACGCAGCCGCCTAGCGCAAGCCGTCCAAAATCAGCCAGCTTGCACTACTTCCTCTTGCGATAGAAGTCCATAACCACAACAGCGCTCAAGATGAAGGCGCTTATGAACATGATGTCGGCCAACACAGGCAGCCCGAAGACCTTGGGCATGCCCTCCACGCTGCTGATAAGAGCGCCGGAGACGAGCAAACCCGCGATCATCAAACCGAGCGTCATGCGATTGACGATACGCGAAAGCTTGGCCAGGGGCTCGTCGGAGCCCAGCATGTTCATGTTCACCTTGAACTGTCCGCGCGTGAGCATCCTCATCATCTCGCCGGAATAGGTGGCGGCCTCGTTGATGCCCTTGCCCGCCGCGCGCAGATCAACCAGCGTGTCCTCAAGCGCCTTGCCCAGAGCCTCGGGCTTCATCTGCTCGCGCCTAAGCCTGCGGTTGATGATATCGGCGATGTTGAAGCTTCCCACGTAGGCCAGCACCGTGCCCTCGAGCGTTACCAAGGCGCGCGAAACCGCGGTCACCGAGGCCGGCAGGGTGACCTTGCATTGACGGGTAAGCGCCAAGATGTCGGTAAGGAAGGCACCGATGTCGATGTCGGCCACATCGCAGGAAGCGTAGGACCCAAGCACGTTGTCGAGCTCGGAGAGCAGACGTGGGTGGTCGATCGCCTCGATGTCGACGTCGATCGCGAACGAAATGAGCGCATCTTTAAGCGCGCTGGCGTTTTGCAGGCCCACCGCCTTGATAATCTCGCCGAAGGCACTGCGGTCGCGCGAGCTTAAGCGTCCCATGATTCCCAGGTCAAGATAGACGATCTTGCCGTCTTTGATGACGATGTTGCCCGGATGCGGGTCGGCATGGAAGAAGCCGTCGTCCAAGATCTGCTTGGCGTAGTTGTCCATCATCTTGTCGCCGATTTCAGCCAGGTCGTAGCCCGCCTCGACGATGGCCTCGGTATCGCGAATCGAGATACCGTCGACGTACTCCATCACCAACACGTCGGGCGTACAGTACTCAAGGTAGGGCTCGGGGCAGCTGACAAAGGCAACGTCGCGATTGAGCAGGGCAAACTCGCGCAAGTTCTCGGCCTCGCGCGTGAAGTCCGTCTCTTCGACGAAGGCGACCCACAGCTCTTCCACCACGGCATGAAAATCAAGCATCTGGTCGTTTGGAACAAAGCGCTCAAGATGTTTGACGAGGGAACGCAAAACATCGATGTCCTGCGCCATTACCGTGCGAACCCCGGGGCGTTGCACTTTAACGGCTACCTCGTCGCCATTAAGGAGCACGGCCTTGTGAACCTGCGCCAGCGAAGCGCTGCCCAAGGGCTTGGGATCGATCGACTTGAAGATGCGCCCACGGCGATCACCGTAAATCGCGTCGAGCGCCGCCATCACCTCATCAAAAGGCAGAGGCGTGGTGTTGGCTTGCAGATGCGAGAGCTCGTCGCAGTAAGCCTGCGGCAGAATCTCCGAGCGTGTGGACAAAACCTGCCCGATCTTCATGAAGGTCGGACCCAGGTCTTCCAGGATGGCACGGAATTCGGCCGGGCTCACGCCGTCCTTCACATCATGCTTGCGAATGATGTGAAGAATCTCGCGCATGCGGGCAAGGCGCGTCTTGCGGGTGAGCTCGTAGCGCTCCTCGTATGCGATGGTTTCTTCGTTGAACAGGCGATTGAAGAATGAATTTTCGGCCATAAGAATACCTTGCGCGGAATGCAGAAGGCTCGAAACTGAGTTCGAGCTTTACGCTTCCTTGCTCGCGTCGGCAGCAGGCGCTTCTGCTGCAGCGGCGGAATCGTCGCACACCTCAGCCTCGGCAACCTCGGCCTGAGCGGTCTCGATGTTAACGGCGATGGCGCAGATCTTCGCGACGAAGGCGGCACGATCCTCGGGGCTCATGGCCTTCATGCGCGCCTCGATGCCCAGCTCCTCGATGGGAGTGACCATGCCAGCGGCACGCGAGGCAGCGGAAGTAAGAGCGTCGCCTGCCATGGCCGAGACGTCGCCCGCAGCGCTTTTAGCCTGTGCGGCGGCATCTTTGCCGGCATCCTTGGCCTTGTGCTGCAACTCCTCGCTGAAAACCTTGCCCTGCTCAAGGGAAACCTGGCCCTGCTCGATGAGCTTGTCGAGCGTTTCCTTCGCCTTTTCGTTGGTGACGGAAAGCGCGCCCAAACCTGCCAGGAAGATGTCTTGAATGTTAGCCATGATGTCCCCTCTCCTTCATGGACCAAGCGCCCGAAATACGGGTGCCCAATATGAAATCCCAACGAAGCGCCCACGAAAACGAACGCGTTCGTTTTGTTCATGATACCGCGTTTCACCCGATAAACCTAGCTATTCAAGCGCATCGCGCAGCAAGCACATAAGCGCGGGCGCAGACGAGCTTAGAGGCACGCCACCGAATACCTCGCCTTGCTAACTGCCAAGTGCGGCGTTGCCACTGGCTCCGTTGCCTCGGGCCTCGCCGGGCTGGATGGCGTGCGAGCCGCGCAAGGCGTCCAGGTAAGCCTGGGCATCGCCCGGATCGTCGTCGATCGCCTCGTCGCCCAGGTCGACCTCATGGGGCTGCTTGCGATACAGAATGTCGTACATGCAAGGCAC
The DNA here is from genome assembly GCA_963591685.1 of Escherichia coli. Taxonomy (GTDB): domain Bacteria; phylum Actinomycetota; class Coriobacteriia; order Coriobacteriales; family Eggerthellaceae; genus Anaerotardibacter. Next base: position 15,467 of record CAVAUO010000010.1, on the reverse strand, counting down.
GACGTAGAGCGTGGTGAAGGTTGCGTAGAGCAAACCGCCCGCAACGACGATGGCCATACCGCGCTCCATCGAGGAGCCGATCTGCGTGCTCACGATCATGGGCACCATGGCCAAGATGGTGGTAAGCGCGGTCATGAGGATGGGGCGCAAGCGCGTGCGACCCGAGGCCACCAGCGCGCTGCGCTTGGCCAGGCCACCGATTCGCAGCTGGTTGACGTAGTCGACGAACACGATACCGTTGTTGACGACCGTGCCCATAAGCACCGCAAAGCCCATCAAAGCCATCATCGAGATCTGCTCGTTGGCCAGCCACAGGCCCAGGAAGCCACCCGTAAAGGCCAGGGGCACCGTGAACAGGATAATGAAGGGCGAAAGCAAGCTCTGGAACTGCGCCACCATAACCAGGTAGATCAAAACGAAGCCCAGGATGAGCAAAAGCATCATTTGCTCGAGCATCGTGTTGATGTTCTCGAGCTCGCCGTCGGTACTCAGCGAGTAACCCTCGGGCAGGTCGATGGCATCAAGTTTCTCCTGCAGGTCGCGCGAAAGGAGCGCGTTGTTGTAGCCGTCCTCAACGTCAGCGGTCACCGTGACGGTACGCTGGCCGTTAAGGTGGTTGATCTCGTCGGAGGCCACCGATTCCTCGACCGTTGCGAACTTCTTCAGCTTGTAGGTCTTGGTGCTCGTGGTGCCGTCGGATTCGGTCTTATCGATCTTGATCTTGGTGTTGAGCAGGTTTTCTTTGGTGATCTGGCTTGTCTTGTCCACGATCTCGACGTCAACGTCCGTGTCGTCCATGGTGATTTGCGTTGCCGTAGTGGAGGTGCTCACCTTGGAGGAAAGGTCCTGGTACAGCTGCGCGACGGTGTAGCCCGCCTTCGTGAGCTTGTCGCGGTCGATCACCAGGTGAATTTCCTTGCTGGCATCCTCCATGCCGTTCTCGATCTCGGTGTAGCCCTCAACCTGGCCAACGGCATCCATCACCTTCTCGGAAAGTTTCACCAGCTCAGAACTGTCGGAGCCCGAAAGAACGATGGACAAGCCGCTACCCATCATCGACGACATGGAGCTGTCGGTTGAGCTGGCATCGATGTCCAAGCCCGTCACGTCCGAGCAAATCTGGCTCAGTTGTTTGCGAATCTCGGTCACCTGATCGTCGGTGGTGATCTTCTCGGGGTCGGTCTGCGCATAGAAGGTGAGCATGCTGACGTATTTGTCGTCGGTGTCGGAGGCAGCTGAGGAAAGCATGCTCATCTCAGAAGCGCTGTCCATGCCACCCACCAGAGACAAACCATCGATCTTCATGGCTTTTTCCATGATTTCGTCGGCCATTTCGTAGGCATCGGCCTTGGTCGTCTTGTCCTCAAGCGTGATGGGGATGGAGATGGTCTTGGTTCCCATGGAGGGAATCATGGTGATGCCCATGTTCACCACGCCGACCACCGATACCACCAACAGCACAGTGGCCAAGCCCAAAGGCAAAACCTTATGCCTAAGCGCGAAGCCCAGGCTCCTACCGTAAAGATCCTGCACCTTCTCGAAGGCGCGATTGGGCTTAGGTTCGTAGCTCTTGAAGACGAAGGAGCTTACCGCAGGCACCAGCGTCAGCGCGACCACAAGGGAGGCGCACAGAACGTAGGCGATGGTGAGCGCGAAGGGCATGAGCATCTGGTTGACCATGCCCGTGGTGAAGACCATGGGCAAGAACACGCAGATGGTCGTTAAGGTGGAGGCAACAACGGCGCCGGTGATCTGCTTGGCGCCCTGAACCGCCGCACGCGCCGCAGGAATACCACGCGAACGCAGGCGATAGATGTTCTCCATAACGACAACGGAGTTGTCCACCAGCATGCCGATGGCAAGCGAAAGGCCGCCCAAGGACATGACGTTTAGGTCGATGCCGGTGAAGTACATGATCAAAAGCGCCACCAAAACGCTGAAGGGAATCGAGAAGGCCACGATGATGGTCGGCTTCCAGTCGCGCAGGAACAGCGCCAGAACGACGATGGCCAAAAGCGCACCCAAGAGCAGGGACTGCAGAATCGTGCTGATATAGTTATCGATAGAGGCGCCCTGGTCGCTCATGACCGAAAGCGTCAGGCCGCTGTTTTCCTGCTCAAGCTGGGCGATTTCTTCCTTAACGTTTTTGGAAACATCCGAGCTTGATGCGGTGGAGTTCTTGAAAACGCTCACCAGGATGCCATTGTCGCCGTTGACCTTCATGTAGCTGTCGCCCACGTTGTCGGTGGTGGTGACGGTGGCCACGTCGCCCAAGCGGATGTTGCCCACGCCGTCAACGTTGGTAAGCAGGAGCTTTTTGAGCTCCTTGGGGCTGGTGATGTTGTCGCCAACACGTACGAGCCACTGGTTGTCGTCTTCGTCGTCGATGTAGCCGGCAGGCATGCTGAAGTTCTGGGATTTGACCAGCTGGGCCAAAGTGCTCTTATCAACCAGCTTATCGATGTTGGCGTTTTTGATAGCAGTCTTGCGTGCTTCCTTGTACTGCTCCTCGGCCTGCTCAAGCTGCTTTTTAGAGGAAGCGATGGTGGCCTCGGAGTCGGCGATCTGCGCGCTCGCATCGGCAAAGCCCGTGGCAGCGGAAAGACTGCCCGTAGTGGCCTCGGCCTTGGAGTCGGTAAGCTTGGTCAGACTGTCGGAAGCGGACTTCTGAGCTTCCTGAGCCTTGCTCATCTGGGTGTTCATCTCGTCGATCTGCGCTTGATAGGTCGCCTTTTCCTCATCGGTCTCGGCGGATTCCTTCTGCGCCTCGAGCGATTGGATGGAAGCCTGCAAACTTGCGATCTGGCTTGAATAGGCGGAAACAACCGAGGTCTGGCCGGCGATACCCGCCGTCAACTGGGAGTCGGCCTGGCCCAGCTGCTCGTAAGTGTCGCCTTCCTTCTTCTCTACCTGCTTTTTGGCTTTTTTGAGCTTTGCCTCGGCTTTTTCGAGCTTGGCCTTGCCGTCGTCGATTTCCTTTTTGGAATCGTAGAGCTCGCTGTTCACGTGCTTGAGCAGCTTGTTGTTGATCTGCTCGATCTTGTCGTCGTCCAAGCGCACCTCGACCGTTTTCTCGGCGGAGCCGGTGGTGGAGGCGTCGGCCACGCCGTCGGCGCGCTCGAGGGCGGGAACGACGGTATCCTCGACGAAGCTCGAGGTTTCGTAGATGTCATGGTTATCGTAGGAAACGGCCAGGTACATGCTTGCCATCATGTCCATGCTGATTTCCATCAGGTTGGGCGTGCCGGCGCCCTCGGGCAAGCTCGAGCTCACCTCGTTGAGCGCACTCGACACCTTGACCATGGCCGAGTCCATGTCGGTGCCGTCTTGGAATTCCAAGAACACCATGCTGTAGTTGTCAGAGCTCTGCGACTGCGTTTCCTTCACGCCGCTAACCGTGGAAAGCGAGCTCTCCAAAACGTCGGTGATGTCGCTTTCCACCTTTTCGGCGCTCGCGCCCGGATCGGTGGTGATGACCGCCAGATACGGAATGTCCATGTTGGGCAGCAGGTTCGTCTTCATCTTCGACAAAGAGACGCCGCCCAAAATAAGGCAAACGATAACCAACACGATGACGATATAGGGACGCTTCACGCTGAATCGACTGAGCATGGGCGGTTCACTTTCCAACGTAGAGGCCCGCGCGGGCCGGATGAGCACCAATCAATAGGCGGCATTGCGGCGAGCCTTTGATTCACCTAACAAGTTAACCGTAGGAAACTCTTTACACAATACGCCTGTCGCCGTTAAAGCGAATATAGTTTAGATTCTTAACTATATTCGTTCGCGCAGCAACACAGTGTTTACACATTTATTTCACTTGCGTGGTCGTAGCCCTTGGAAAAAGCGGTATGCTGAAATTGTTCAACTGGAGAAACCGGGGCGCAGTAATTTCCGCAAAGATTCTCGCCCCGACCATCTCTAGTTGATTTTTTTCGCCTGGTTGCAGGCAAGAAATAGCGCACGTTGTCGTTGATTGCGCATATGGTAATCCCTATCCGAACAAGAACGAGAACGGGCGCACGAAGCCGTGACGGATGTGCAACCGCAAGAACTTGCGCGACCTTGCAGTTCAAACGATAGACGAGGCTTAAGCCTTACAGCCCGCGAGCGGCAGCGGCCGTGGTTCGAACGGCGTCGATCACTTCGCCACGGAAGCCTGCCTTCTCCAGAACCTCCATGCCTTTGATGGTGGAACCAGCCGGGCTGCAAACCTCATCTTTCAACTGGCCGGGATGCTTTCCTGTGTCCAAGACCATCTTCGCGCTTCCCAGAACCGTCTGCGCTGCAACCTGATACGCCTGCGCACGGGGCAGACCCTCGGCCACGCCGCCATCGGCCAAAGCCTCGATGAAGGCATAAACGAACGCGGGCGCACTGCCGCCTACCGCGGATGCGGCATCGATCAAGCGCTCTTCCAGCTGAAGCGCCACGCCGTAGCTTTCAAGAAGGCCGACGACAACGTCGAGTTCCTCGGCAGTCACCTGAGCGTTTGCGCAGTAGCTCGTGAAGCCCTCCCCCACCAAGGCCGGGGTATTGGGCATCGTGCGAACGACCTTTACTTCAGGGCCCAGGCGCTCGGCCAGCCAGGCAAGGGTTTTGCCGGGAGCGATGGTGACCACAATCTGCGCAGGACGAAGAGAGTCGCGGATTTGCGCGATGACTTCCTCGTATTTCTGGGGCTTGACCGAAAGAAAAACGATGTCGGCAGCGGCTACCACAGCAAGGTTATCGGTGCCGGCGTTAACGCCAAGGCGATCGGCCGCGCGCGCCGCCGATGCCGCCGAATGATTGGACACGTAGATGCCATGAGGGGAAACGAGCCCCTTCGAAACGATGCCGCCGATGATTGCCGAGGCCATGTTGCCGCAGCCGATGAAGCCAAGCTTGGTCATGCTAATCCTTTGCCCGAGGGTTTGCTTTGCCCAAACCTTACCACGCCCCTGTTTCGAGCGCGTGGCCAAGCGTTCTATGCGGCGGACTTGGAAGATGCGCTCTTCGCGCTTGCCTTACTTACCTTGGCAGACGTAGTGGTGAAGCTCTTGACCTCGCTCCATGCACCGTAGCAGCGCTTGCCATTGGCCTTTGCGAAAGAGCGAACTTGCACGTAATAAACCGTGCCCTGCTTCAGATTGGTAAGCGATTTCTTCTTAACCGAAGTGATGAGCTTTTTGGCGGACGTGAAATCCTTGTTTACGGAATAGCGAATCTGATATCCGCTTGCGCCCTTCACCTTTGTCCATTTAACCAGGGCAGACTTAGCAGCGATCTTGGAAAGCTTGCTGATGGACGCTTTGGGAGCGTACACGCTGAAGGCCGTTTTACCAAGCACCCAGGTGGATCCCGAGGCCGTGTAAGCACGCACCGCATACGAATAAGCGCCGGGCTTGAGCTTGCTGAACTTCAGTCTGCCCGCGATCTTCTTGCCGGAGTATTTGGTTTGCAGCTTCACCTTGGTCTTACCCGGCTTGACCGTGGCTGTTTGCAGCACTTTGCCGGCGGCATTGTAGATATAGGCCTTGACCTTGGTGATCTTTGCCGTTGACTTGATGGTGCCCTTGGGCATGAAGCCTGCGCCGTAGCTCAAAGATTTAGGTGTGGTGTAGGAGCTCATCGCGCAGGACTGAGTATTGAGCTGCGATTTCTCCGTCGAAGAGCCGGAAGCGTCAACCGTGCCGGAAATGCCAGCCGTGCTGTTGGAAACACGTACATCATCGTTCGCGTAACGCAGAGTGTAACCCTTGGAAGCGACGGTCATCACCTTGGGCGGCTGGTTGTTGGCAACGTTAGCCGAGTCGAGCATAAGGAAATTAGCCAAGCTCAAGTTGCTGCGATTGGCGTTGGTCGCGCCCACAATCACAACCCAATGTTGACCACCGGTCTTCGTGTTCACGTACAGAATCACCGGATGCCCGGCAGTTACCTGATCGTAGACGTACTGAAGCTCCGCAGCGCTTGTTTTGGAAGTGGAGAATTTCGATCCGGAATAGGTGAACTCGCCTTGGTCAGAGCCCTTCATAGATTTAGCTGACCAGCCTGTTCCGTCTTTGAACTTGGATGGCGAGTACAGCGCGCCCATCGCAATGGTTGTAGCGTAGGAATAGCAATAGCACAGACAAGCACCGCTCTGCTGCTTCCCTTTGTAAAGAAGGCTTTCGTTGTATTTCAGGGTCATGCTCGTGGCGGCCTCGGCCTTGGATGTGCACAAAGGCAACAGGGCAAGCGCCAGAATGAAAGCAAGAAGTAGAGCCACGAAAGCCCGAAGCTTCGCGAAACAAGCGCTCTTTGTGTGCTGCATTTAAATCCTTCCGAAAAGATGCGCTTGCATAAGAATAGCCTTTAAGCCACTAAGCTTGCAACGAGCTGGGTCACGATACCCTCGGTTGGGTTAGCGCCCGAGGTAGGATCTGAGCGCTGCTCGATGATCTTGCGCTCCTCATCGGTAAAGGAGCTCAAGTCCGCGGAGGTGCTGGCGGAATCGGCAGCACTGGCCGAATCGGACGATGTGGAGGCGCTTGCCGTAGTTGCGTCGTCGGCGTCCGTTGCGGAGGAATCACCGGTGGTCGCTTCATCGTTGCTTGCAGACGCCGCATCGTTGCCGGCAGCTGCCTCCTCGGCGTTGCCGGACCCAGACGAGGCAACCGCTTCGTCTTCCCCATCCGCGCTTGCGGCGTTGGCAGTATCGGCGTCATCCGCTACGAAGGAGCCTGCGCTCTTGGAAACGCGAACGTTGTTACTATCCAGGTATAGAGAGTAGGTTTTCTCGGAAATCGCGGCAGGCTCGTCGGGCAAGGTGCCCACGGAGTCCAACGCCAGGAAATCGCTGAGCTTCAAGCTGCTGGCATCGGTGCCAACATAGCCGGTCACGGCAACCCAATGCTGGCCGCCCTTGTTCATCTTCAGGTGCAGCACGACGGGCTTTCCTTTGGTTACGGCCTTGCGGACCGCCTGCAAGGTGGACTGCTCGGAGCCGTAGGTCTTATACGAGAACAAGTTGGGGAACCAACGGGCGGACACGCCGCCGGCGGAATATTCGCTCCAAGAATGGACGCTTCCCGTGGTAATGGTTTGCGCGTACGCGTAGGAGTAGCACAGGCATTGACCGCCGCGCGTCTGCTTGCCGACCTTGTTGATGTTGCGCTGGGAGATTTCGATTTGCCCCGTTATCGCATCGGCCGACTCCTGGGCCGAATCCTCCTCAGCATACGCAAAACGCGCACCAAGGACAAAAGAAGAAACAAGGAAAACAAAAGCGAAGGCGGCAAGAGCCGCTCGACGGTTTGCACGATGCAAGCTTTGTGCGTTGAGCACGTATGATCCTTTCGCAGGGTACGACCGCTTGCTTTCTCACCATGCCGCAGTTTGGAGCCCCAAACCCGCAGCCTGGTTGCTTTGCGATGCTGCATTGCGAACCCGTAAGGGCAAAACCGCAAGGCGCAAACGCAAAACGTGAAAGGGCGATCGGCTTGCTTGCTGGACTTGGTTGGTTTGCGCCCCGCCCGGGAAATCGCGCCGAGTGTGTTGTTGGCTGTTTAGCGCGGCCAGGCAAAGCAGGTGGGTTTGTCCAGTTTTCAAGCCGCGAATAGGCTACCGAAACGCGATTTTCCTTCACAGCTTGACCACAAGTTGTGCACAGGGCATTCACGAGCTTTTGTGAATTACGCAATATATTGTGGGCACAGAAAGAAGCTCAACGGATTCGCGTTCAAATCCTCTTCAAAAGTCGCTTTAGCACACTAAAGCGGTTTGACCTTTGCGCAGGCAACTGATAAGGGGATACTGAAATCAAGCGATTCCCAGACATTTTCGCTGCAAGCCAGAAGCAAGGAGGCACCCCATGACACGCATGCTCTACCAAGGACACGGAAGCTACCGCTTCACGCTTAACGACGGCACGGTGATCTACGTCGATCCCTTCGCCGGCGAAGGATACGATGCGCCCGCAAACTTGATCTTGGTGACCCACGAGCACCCCGACCACACCTGCGTCGACAAGATGCCTCACGCCAAGGACTGCGCGATCCTGCGCGCCGCCGACTTCCTAGCAAACGGCGTACATCAAAAGCTCGAAAGCCACGGAGTGGTCATGCAATCGATGCTCGCCGACAACGAAAACCATCCGCCCAAAGAGTGCGTCGGCATCGTCTTAGATATGGACGGCCTGCGCTTTTACGCCTCGGGCGACACTTCCATCACCGACGACATGCGCTCGGGCAAACTTGCCGATATGAACCTGGACTACGCGGTGTTCCCCTGCGACGGCTACTACAACATGGGCCCGGACGAAGCAAGTCGGGCCGCCGCCTTGGTGAAGGCTCGTCATAGCATCCCGGTTCATCTGGTTCCGGTGCACGACGTTAGCAACCCGACTATTTTCAGTCGCAGCACCGCCGAGACGTTCCAGTCCGATGGTCGCATCATCCTGGAGCCCGGCGAAGAGCTTGATCTTTAGTTTTTAAAAGCCGTAGTTTTTATTTCATCAGCTTGCAGACGGCCTGACTGTAAGCCACGGGGTCGGTCAGGGGCAGACCCTCAACCAACAGCGCGTTGCTGTAGAGGATCTGGGTGTAGGCCTCGAGCTTGTCGCTGTCACCCTGATCGTTAGCAGCCTGCAGAACCTTGAACACCTCGTGCTGAGGGTTGAGTTCGAGCACGCGCTCGGCGTGGATGTCCTCGGCGCCGGGCTGCATGTAGAAGGCCTTCTCCATCTCAAGGGAAACAGGTCCCTCAGCGGTCACGCAAGCGGCGGCATCGGTCAGGCGACTCGAAACGGCAACCTTGGAAACTTCGTCGCCCAAGAAGCCCTTCATGGTCTCGAACAAGCCCTCGTTCTGCTTGGTGATGGCCTCGGCAGCCTCCTTCTCGTCCTCGGTCTCCAAGCCAAGGTCGCCACCGGCAACGTTCTTGAACTCGAAGCTCTTGGACTCCTGGCCTTCCTCAACCACGGGGCTGTAGTCATGCATGGTCCCGAGCGTGAACTCGTCAAGGTCCTCGGTGCACAGAAGCACGTCGTAGCCCTTGCTCAACACGGTGTTGACGATAGGCATCTTGGCCAGGCGATCGACCGACTCGCCGACGGCGTAATAGATGGAGTGCTGGCCCTCGGGCATTGCGGCGGCATACTCCTCAAACGTGACCATCTTCTTCTGGTCGGCGGAGTAGAACAGCAGCAAATCCTGCAGCTTTTCCTTCTCCATGCCGTAGGTCGAATAGATGCCGAACTTCAAGCCGCGGCCGAAGTCCTTGAAGAAACCTTCGTACTTTTCGCGATCGTTGTCGCGCAGCTTGACGAGCTCCTGCTTGACCTTTTTCTCAACGCGACGAGCGATGGCCTTGAGCTGATTGTTGTGCTGCAAGGTCTCGCGGCTGATGTTCAGAGTCAGATCCTGGGAGTCCACGACGCCGCGCACGAAGTTGAAATAATCGGGCAGCAGCTCCTCGCACTTCTCCTGAATAAGAACGTTGGAGCTGTAGAGCGCCAGGCCCTTCTTGTAGTCCTTGCTGTACAGGTCGAAGGGCGCGCGTGCGGGGATGAAGAGCAGCGCGTCATAGCTCAGCGAGCCTTCGGCGTGCACGCTGATGGTTGCCAGCGGATCTTCCCAATCGTGGAAGTTGGTCTTGTAGAACTCGTTGTAATCCTCATCGGTGACGTCGGACTTGCGGCGCTTCCAGATGGGGACCATTGAGTTAATGGTCTCGAGCTCCTTGACCGTCTCGTACTCGGTCTTGTAATCGTCGCCGGCGTCCTCGGGCTTGGGCTTGGCAACGGTCTTGGAACACATCATCTGAATGGGATAGCGCACGTAGTTGCTGTAGCGCTTGATGAGCTCCTTCAGCGTGGCCTCGGACAGATACTCGCCGTAATTGATCTCGTCGGTGGAGTCCTTGAGGTGAAGGATGATGTCGGTGCCGTGGGTTTCCTTCTCGGCGGGCTCGATGGTGTAGCCCTCGATGCCGTCGGAGACCCAACGGTTTGCCTGGTCGGAGCCGTAGGCCTTGGAAACAACCTCGACTTCCTTGGCAACCATGAAGGCGGAGTAGAAGCCAACACCGAACTGGCCGATGATGTCGACGTCGCCGCCCTGGGCGTCAGCGTTTTCCTGCTTGAAGTCGAGCGAGCCGGAGTGGGCGATGGTGCCCAGGTTTTCGTTCATCTCGTCAGCGGTCATGCCGATGCCGGTGTCGCTGACGGTAATGGTGCGCTCATCGAAATCGAAGGAAACGCGAATGGCAAGATCGCTCTGCTCGACCTTGATGGAATCGTCGGTAAGGCTTTTGAAGTAGAGCTTGTCCACCGCGTCCGATGCGTTGGAAATCAATTCACGAAGGAAGATCTCGCGGTTGGTGTAGATCGAGTTGATCACCAAATCGAGAATCTTTTTGCTTTCAGTCTGGAACTGCTGCACGAGCTGGCATCCTTTCTCTTCAAGGGCAATGAGGCTTGTTCGGTGCTTGCCGGCGGAAGCGGGCAGCTGCGCCCCGGGAACGAAAACGCCCGGAGGCCTACTGCCTCCGGGCGGGTGTTCCTTATAGCTTCGGGCTACCGGAATCCCTGCCAGCAAGTACGATTCGTTCGTTTTAGCACTCTAAGGCTTAGAGTGCTAAAAGTGATTCTAGTCAACCGCACTTAAAGGTCAAGAATCCGCGCAATCCCTCAAAGAGTCTTCATAGAAGAAGGAAGGCTGGCCGCGCTAGCGGGAGCTACGCCCGCACGTCAGCGGGCCAGAGCCGCAACGCACCCCGCACGTCGGCGGGCCGGAGCCGCAACGAGCCCCACGCACTGGCCAGTCGTGCGCTACTTGATGGTGACGGTTTTAACCTTGCTCCAGGCTCCATAGTAGGTCTTGCCCTTTACCACCTTATAGGTACGCATTTTTACGTAATACTTCTTGCCGGAAGTGAGCTTCTTGATGGTCTTCGAGGTGCTCTTGGCCGAACTTACCTTGATGGTGTTCTTGGATATATCAACGAAAGAGCCCTTGGTGGAATAAGCCAGCTGGTAGCCGCTGCACTGCGCACTGATCTTCTTCCACTTCACCTTGACTTTCGCCTTGCCGGCTGCGAGTTTGGTGATCTTGGCCTTCTTAGGTTTGATAGTGAAGGTGGCGGTGGACTTAAGGCCCTTGTACTTGCCCTTCTTCACCTTGACCTTTACCGAGTAGCTGCCGACCTTCTTGCCGGTTTTGTAAGTGAGCTTGTACTTGGAAGTGGACTTTTTGAGCGACTTGGCAATGCGCTTGCTGCCATAGTAAAGGTCAACTTTGGGCTTCTTCTTTTTGCCACTGTAGGTGTAACTTGAGCTGGTGGTTTTGGCGTAGAGCGTCGGCGCGTACTTCACCGTCTTGGTAACCACATCGGTGCCCGTGCCGGTAATGGTGAGCTTATAGCTCGAGCACTTGTAGCCATTGACCTTGGGCAAAGTGATAGTGGTGGTGCCGCTGGCCTTCACGCGAGCATAGACGTCGCTTGCGATGCTCTTGCCCGACTTGTCGCACAGCTTGATGCGCACGGTTTGGGTTTCGTTACTCACCTGGGATTTCTTATAGAAGCCAAGGGACTTCAAAGGATTGCCCTTGAAATCGAAGAGCGCCTGGTTGTCCCAGCCGGAGCCACCGGTAATCAGCTGGCCTTTATAGTAAAGCTTGGAGTCGGGATGATATCCCACCGCACCGTCGGAAGCCCAACCCGTGCCATACTCATTGGCAATCTCTTTGTTGTACTTCCAGTTGATCCAACCAGCCTTCACCGGGATCCATGCAGGCTCCCAGTAAAACGCGCCCAAGCCGTTGGCTTTGGAAAGAACCGTTTTGTACTGGTCGGTCAGCAGGTCAACCTGACCCTGCACGCCCACTTTGTAGGTAAGGGAGGCCGTGCCCGCGCCCAGCTGGTTGGTCGTACCGTCGGCATCCTGCAGGGTATTAAGCCAGCTGGTCTCAAGAATACAGAACAGCTTGCCGTACTTGGTTGCCACGCTTTGCGCTTGGGTCAGGCTGTCGGTTGTCTGGTTCCAGAAGGCATAGCACGAGGTTCCCAGCACGTCGTAATCAACGCTGTAAGACTTCCACACATTGCAAATATAGTTGTACTTGGCGTAGGAAGGCGTTTCGATATGCAGTGCCACCAGCGCCTTCGGGGCGACCTCTCGTACCGCCTTACTACCAGCCTTCAAGTACGAGCAAGCGTTCTTGGCGTTGGTCTTGTTGCCCCAAAGCTTTTTATAACTGCTAGCGTGAGTACCGGCCACGCCACGGGAAATCTCGTTACCAATCTGAACCATGCCAACGTTGCAGCCTGCGTCGACGAACTTCTTGGTGGTCTCCTTGGTGAACTTGTAAATGTCGTTGGCGATGGTCTTAGGCTTGGAAGCATCCTTTTTCCAGGCCTTAGGCAGCTGCTGGATAGCAGGCGATGCCCAGAAGTCCGAATAGTGGAAGCACAGCAAAATCTTCATGTTGTACTTGGAGGCTTCCTTGGCCACCTCAAGCATATTGTCCACGCTGCAATCGCCGCCGCCGTATACCTCGCCCTTAGCGTTGTAAGGATCGTTCCAAATACGCAAACGCACATAGTTAACGCCGTTGTCGGCCAAAACTTTAAGCAGCGAGCACTCATTACCGTCATTATCACGGAATTTCACGCCCGCTTTCTTAAGCGCGTAATAGGAAGAAATATCCACGCCTCGAATGGCCGAGGAATTCATATTGCTGATCTGCGAGATGTTGACGTTTTGATCTTTAAGGTCGTAATCCAAGCCGTACTTGTAAATCGCATCCTCAGTAGGAGTCGAGGTCACGTCGACCTTGTTGCCCTGTGCATAAGCGAAGGTGGCCAGCGAAGTGAGCGCATGGTCATCCTCGAAGAAGGAATTCCACGAGCCAATAGCAGCGCCGTCCTGGACGATCAAGCCGCCGGCGTTGGATTTATCGGATGAGGCCTTAAGCATGGCGTAGATGCTGCGGGCCTGAGTTTCCTCGGTCGCCTTAGAATCATTAGACTCACGTGATGCCTTGAAATTGGAAAGGTAGAACCGAGTGCCCGTGCGCGAAGCGGCCTTCTGAGTTTCCTCGAAGGTGGAAAGCGCCGTGCTCAGATACTCTTGAGCCTCGCTGTCGCTGCTAGGGTAGTAGTTAACACCCACGTAGTCGTAGGTGCAGGGAATCCAGGAATCGTTGATTTTCTCGAGCGGCCATTGGATACCGGAGGCGCTGCTGTCCGCAGCAAAGCTGAAGCCGACCTTTATGTCAGCAGCCTTGACGACGGTAGCCAGATAACGCATCGCCATCCAGCCCTGCCATGCGTCATCGCCACTGTAGCCTAGGAAGTTGTAGTTCACCTCGTTGCCGATGGTGATCATGGTCGGGGTGGCACTTTCCTTCTTCAGGTAAGAGATAACGTCCTTCGTGTACTTGGACGCATGACGAATCACATTGGTGGCGCTACCGTCGGCTTCGCCGTCCAGGGTCTCATCGATATCCTCATCCCAACCGGAAGGAACACTCTGGTCGTCCTTCGAGGTGGCATCGTTGGAATAGCATAGAACCACGTTGGTCTTAAGGCCTGCAGCATTGGCGGCCTTCACCGTTTTGGCGGCGTTTTCGAGCGTGAAGGACTTGTTTGCATCCGAGCTGGCCTTAGATGCATCCACCAGCACCTTGACCGACACGATGTTGATGCCCTGGCTCTTAACGAACTTGAAGGCGTCTACGCCTTCGTAGCGATAATTGAAAAAGCCGTTTGTATGCCACTCAAGGTCTTTTTGATACTGGCTAAAGTCCAAGCCAAGAATCGAGTCATCGTTTAGGGTATCGATTTTGGAAAAGTCCTCGTGATAACCCCCCCCGGTAGCATTGGAGCCCGCCGCAAATGCCGCCACCGGCACCAACGAAGTAGCCAAAACCACCGAAGAAACTACGGCGATTGCCTTTTGCCTCACTTTTGCAAACATAGTTCTTCCTCTCTAACCTTAAGCATGCAAGATATCAGAAGAAGCAGTTCAAGTTGTGAATATTGCCTAGCTCGCGCAGGCGAAGGTCCGGAAAACCCGTTAAAGAACACTCAGGAACACCAGCATGGCCGGAATGCTCACGAAGCTCGCCACCGTGGTGCCCACCGTGAAACGCGAGGCCACCAGCGCATCGCGTCCGGCCTCACCCGCGAACAGGGGAACCATAGCGCCGATGGGCATGCAGCTCATAAGCGAAAGCGTCGCCAGCAAAGAATGATCTTGAATGACGAAGGACGCCGCCCACGCCAGCAAACCCGAGAACAAGAACTGGCGCAGCAGAATAAACGGATACATGCGCCATTCTTTAATAAGGTCGGACACGCGCTGCATCGAAAGGAAGAAGCCCACAAGCAGCATGGCCAAAGGCCCGGTGATGCCACCCACCAGCGACAAGGATTCCTGCAGCACGTACGGAAGCTTGATCCCGCCAAGGAACAGCACGATCGCGATAAGCGCCGCAATAACCGCAGGAGAAAGAAGCATCTTCCAGGGAATCTCGAGTTTGCGATGCCCGGAGGGCTCCTCGTCGTCCGAGCGCGGGCCCATTCGAAGCATCGTCAAGCCAATGGTGAACATATATAAGTTGCCGAAAAGGATGAACAAGCTGGCCATCAGCACGGCTTGGCCACCCACAAGCGCGCTGATAAGAGGCAAGCCCATGAAGCCGATGTTCAGGGCGAAGCCCATGAAGGCGTACAAGGTTCGCTGCGTTGGGACGACGTGCAAAATGCGGCCGACCACGTAACCCGCGATCGTCCACACGACGTTTGCGGCAAGGCACACCACGATCGTCGTAGCCACCAGGCCCCACTGACCCGAGCCGTCCAAGTCGCCGACGCTCGCGATAACGAGCGCGGGCATGGTAACGTCCATCAAAATCTTGGACACCTTGTCGGAGAAAGGCTTATCGAAGTAACCTAGCTTCGAAATAACGAAACCCAAGATGACGATAAGGAACAATATCAGCATCTGGGTCGTGGCCGTTAGCACCTCGGACATCTGCTAAATCAAGACCTTTCCACGTTTTCGCTTGCCTGGGCGGCAACCTGCATGGCGGCGCGCTTAGCAGCCAGGCGCCCGCCCTTCTTTTTCGGCAAAGTCGCAGCCGCCGCAGCCTCGGCCTGTTCCTTGGCAAGCTCGGGATCCATCCCGTTTTGCACCGCGACAGCCGCTGCCACCTCAGCTGCAGCCTTGGCGGCGCGACGCTCCTCTTCCTGCTTGGCGCGCTTGGCCTCTCGCGCGGCGCGCTTGGCCAGTCGAGCATCCTCGTAGGCCAGATCCTCCATCTCCTCGCGATAGCTCGGACAGATGTAGCGCCCGTTGGTCTCGGACTGATCCTTGACGTCGATGGCCGCATCGGGGCAACGATGGATGCAAGCGTAGCAGCTGATGCACCTCTTGCCGAACTCGATGCCATCCTCGGTCATCTTGATGTCGTTGACCGGGCAAAACAGCTCACAGC
>CAVAUO010000009.1:0-20713 GCA_963591685.1 Escherichia coli | reverse complement strand
TGCCAAGAGCTCCGGCCACGCCGGTTCGGCAAACGTCGGACGGCCTTGATCGGCTTATTTGCCGGTGCCAACCAGTTTGCTTGCCGCTGCCGCGCCCTTAGCCTGCCTGCTGTCGATGATACCAGCTTGACGGCCTTTTTTCGTATGGACACGATAGAGGCACTGTAAAGTCTGCAAACGTAACCTGAAGAAATTCCGTGCGACTCTCATGGGACCCGAGCGACTTTCCGACGAGAATCCAAAAGACCAACGGCAGGTGCCACTTGCTGTTGGCCAGATAAATAAAAGCGTCCTATCTTTAGCTTTTCCCAAAATTAAAAAGATGGCCGACAGCTTATTGCTGCCGGCCATCTTAGTTAAGGCTCAGGCTTGAAGTCTGTGGGCTTTGCGGGTTTAAGCCTGGTTGGTAACCGTGCTCGTTCCTGCGAGCTCGCCCTTCTCGGGGTTGATGCCGTCGCCATCGTTCATGACATCATCCATATCCTTGCGGAGCCTTCGCGTGTAGTTAGCGCGATGCGCCCACACGCCAATACCGTACAGGGCGGTCAGGATCATGCAAATGATCATATAGTAGTGGACCCAGCACTCAGCCTCTGCGGTACCCAAGGGGTTCTCGGCGTCGTAGATGGTCTCGCCTTCGGTGTTGCCGGTTACCGTGTTAACCACATTATTCACAGCTGCAGCCGCCGCAGCAGCGGGCGTTGCTGCGGTCGTGGTGCGGGTGGTGCCACCGTTGCCGCCATTGTTGCCGTCGTTGTCACTAGGCGTAACGGCCGCCTTGGTAACGGTCAGGGTACCCAGGCTCTCAACGATGCTGTAGTTGTTGGCGTCGATAGTGCCCCAATCGATCTGGTAGGTGTTGGCAGAGCTGCCAACCTCAGTCTGAGCGCCGGTGGTCTTGGCTGTAACCGCATCGCTTCCAACCAGGCCGGTAACCTTCAGATCGCTGTTGGTAAGCGCCGTGCCGTCGTAGATCTTAGTGGCGCTGCCAGTGGTGACCCTAAGCTCAGCAGGAACGATCTTGATCACGCCATTGACGTAGGTGATCTTGAGCTTCGAGGTCACATCCTCGCCCTCCGCGTTGCGAATGATCAAAGTGTCGGCAGTGGCCGCAACCTCGCCGTCGGCAACGTTGGTGGCCGTGGCGCTGGAAGAAGCGGTGTCGAGCGTGTAGCCCTCGGGCAGGCTGCTCACCTCAACGGTTGCGCCATGGGCCTGGCCGTCGTAGGTGAAGGTGCCGCCCGTGGTGGTAACCACGATCTCGTCAGCGCTCTCGGTCACAACAAGCTTGCCGATGGTTTCGCCTTCGAGCTTGTAGTTCGACTTCTTGGCGGTCTTGTCCCACTTGACATTATAGGTGTTATCAGAGGAGCCAACCTCGGTCTGGGACCCGGTCACCTCAAAACCGGCGTCCTCGCCATCAACGATGCCCTCGATCTTGCCGTCAGCGGTAAGAGGTTTGCCGTTGTATACCTTGGTAGCGCCATCGGTAGTGACGGTGTAGCCCTTAGGGGTGATCTGATAGCTGCGCTCCACAGAACCCGTGTAGTTGCCCTTGCCAGTGATGGTAACGGCAACTGTGCCAACGTTCTTAGTGTCCTTGCTGAAGGAAACCGTGTAGTCGGTGCCCTCCTTGAGCGAAGTGCCGTCCTTAGAGGTGACGCTCGGCTTCTGCTCCTGAGTCTTGCCGTTGTAAACAAGGTCCTTGAGCTGACCAACTTCGACGCCCTTGTAAGCGGGGTCATCGGGATCGATGGTCTGGGAAATGATCCAGAGTTCGCCCTCTTCCTTAGTGATGTTGTAGTTGGTTTCCTTGAACTTCTCACCCGGGGTGTAAGTAATGGTATTCGTCACCTCGCCAGAAGAGACGTTGGTAACGCTGCCGGTGGCCGTGACGTTGCTCACCTCACCCTCAACGAAGCCGTCGCCGGTTACGGTGACATCGGGCTTGGTCAGTGCCGTACCGTCGTAAACCTTAGAGTCGCTCTCAGAAGTAAGAGTTACTTCACGCTTAGTGATCTGATAAGTCTTGGCAACGGTGCCGGTGTAGTTGCCCGTGCCGGTGATAGTCACGGTGATAACGCCCGTCACGTCGGTGAAATTGTCGGTGCTGTACTTGACAGTGTAGTCCTCGCCCTCAACGAGCTTACTGCCGTCCTTGGCGGTGACCTCGGGAGCCCACTTGTGCTCGCCACCGTCGTAAGTCTCGTCCTTGGGGTCGTCGATCTGAATGCCCTTGTAGGACTCAGGGTTGTCGGGATCAGGAACGATGGACTGCTTGGTCACCGTCAGGGTACCCAGGCTCTCGCTCTCAAGCGTGTAGTTCTTAGCCATCTGGTCGCTTGCAAACTCGAGGGTGTAGGTGTTGTTGTGCTCGGTGCCGCCGACCTCGGTCTGGCTGCCCGTCACCGTGAAGGTGGCATCGGCCTCGCTCACCAAGCCGCTGACCTCGTTGCCATCGGCCTCGGATCCGAGAAGCGCCGTGCCATCGTAGACCTTGGTGTCGCTACCGGTGGCCACGCTGTAGGCCTTGGGGTTGATCTTGATTGTGCCGTCGATGTAGGTAACCTTGAGGCTCGAGGTCACGTCATCGCCCTCCGCGTTGCGGATGACCAAGGTGTTGGCAGTGGCCACAACCTCGCCGTCGGCAACGTCGGTGGCCGTGGCGCTGGAGGAGGCAGTGTCGAGCGTGTAGCCGTCGGGCAGTTTGCTTACCTCAACGGTGGCGCCGTGGGGCTTGCCGTCGTAGGTGAAGGTGCCGCCCGTGGTGGTAACCACGATCTCGTCCTCAGAATTCTTGACGTACAAGGTTCCGAAGTTGTTGGTGATCTCGTAATTGTCGGCACTGAAGCCAGACTTGAAGATGTAGCTGACGGTGTTCGTCTTCCGCTCGCCCGCCTTCCTGACGGTTACCTTGCAGCCAAGATCATCGACCTGGCTTGCGAACAGCTTGTCGGAGCAGGTGAACTCATTCCAGCTCTGAGCCTTGCCGTTATAGGTGAAGGTATGGGACTCGGAGGTGAGCGTCACGGGGCGCTGGGTGATCTTGTAGCTCTTAGTCACGGAGCCGGTGTAGTTGCCCGTGCCGGTGATAACGACCTCGATGGCGCCTACGTTGGTGAAGTCGTTGGTCTCCTTGCCGTCGCGCGTGTAGGCAACCGTATAGTCGGTGCCCTCTACGAGCTTGCTGCCGTCCTTGGCGGTGACCTCAGGAGCCCACTTGTGCTCATCGCCGTCGTAGGGCTTGTCTGCAGGGTCGTTGATCTGGACGCCCTTGTAAGCAGGATCGTCGGGAACGATGGACTGCTCGGTCACCTTCAAAGTGCCCTCGGTCTCGGACTTCACGTAGTAGTTGGATTCCTTAGCAGTTCCCCACTCGATGCCGCTATAGGTATTGGCGGAATCACCAACCTTCGTCTGAGAGCCAGTTGCCTTAACCGTGGCAGTTTCGCCAGCAACAAGACCTGAGATGTTTTCTGCGGTTGCGGCAGCTGTCAAAGGCGTGCCGTCATAAACCTTAGTCGCATCGGGGGTGCTTACTTCAAGAGGAGCCTGGGTGATCTTGTAGCTCTTAGTCACGGAGCCGGTGTAGTTGCCCGTGCCGGTGATAACGACCTCGATGGCGCCTACGTTGATGAAGTCGGTGGTCACCTTGCCATCACGCTTGTAGGTGACCGTGTAGTCGGTGCCCTCGGCAAGCGCGTTGCCCTGGGCGTCCTTGACCTCGGGAACCCACTTAAGCTCGACGCCGTCGTAGGTCTTGCCCTCGGGGTCGCTGATCGTAACGTCCTTGTAAGCGGGATCGTCAGGCACGATGGACTGCTCGGTCACCGTCAGGGTTCCAAGGTCCTCAGAAATCGTGTAGTTGGACTGTTTCGCAGTACCGGTCCAAGCGATTTCGTAAGTATTAGTACTCTCACCCTTCTCGGTCTGAGTACCAGTGGTCTTGAAGTCGATGGTCTCATCGTTCACCAGGCCGGAATAGCTGCCCGCGGCGGTAAGCGGAGTACCGTCATAAACCTTGGTAGCATCGGGAGTGGTCACTGCAAGCGTTGCAGGATTGACCACAATGGTGCCATCGATATGTTTGATATTGAGCTTATTGGTAACATCCTCGTCCTGAGCATTGAGGATTACCAGATTGTCGGCAGTTGCCTTGACGGGCTCCGAGGTAACGTCGGTCGCGCTTGCAGAAGAGCTAGGCGTGCTGGCGAAATGATACCCGTCAGGCAACTGGGGAGCAGAAACGGTCGCGCCATGGGCCTGGCCGTCGTAGGTGAAGGTACCGCCCACAGTGGTCACGATGATTTGGCCAGAATACTCGCCAACAGTAAGTTTGCCAATTTCCTCGCCGGCGAATTCGTAGTTCGACTTCTTGGCGGTCTTGTCCCACTTGACTACATAGGTGTTATCAGAGGAACCAACCTCGGTCTGGGATCCAGTCACCTCAAAACCGGCGTCCTCGCCATTAACGATGCCCTCGATCTTGCCACCAGCAGTAAGGGCTTTGCCGTTATAAATCCGGTAGGTGCCGTAAGTAACTACCTTATAAGGAGCAGGCGTAATCTGATAAGACCTTGCCACAGAACCCTCGTAATTGCCGACACCCTTGATGGTAACGGTGATAGCACCCGTCGCGTCGGTGAAGTTGTCGGTGCTGTACTTGACGGTGTAGTCAACATCCTCGGTAAGAACCTTGTCGCCATCCTTGACGGTAGGAGCCCACTTTTGGCTTTGGCCGTTATAAACCTTATTCGCGGGGGTATCGACATTCATGCTCGGATCTTCAATGGACTTAGAGGTAATCCAAAGCTTGCCCTCGGTCTTGGTGATCTTGTAGTTGTTCTTGTCGAACTTCTCGCCTGCAGTGTAGGTGATGGTGTTAGTGACCTCGCCTTCAGACACGTTGGTTACGCTACCGGTGGCCGTGACATTGCTCGTCTCGCTCTTGAACAACTCGTCGGAAACAGCGACCTCGGGCATGGTAAGCGGGGTGCCGTCATAGACCTTGGAGCCGCTCTGAGATTCAAGGGTAACTTCGCGCTTACCAATAGTAAGAGAGCCGTTCTTGGTGCTTACCTTGAACTGATCGGTAACGATGTTGCCACCCTCGTCGGTTACAACTGGCGTACCAGTGATGTTGTTCGTGTAAGTGCCCGCGTTAGTCTCGGCGGGATCCTCAGTGGTAAGGCCGGAAACGTTGTAGGTCTTATCGTTCACAACGAAGCTCGTAGTTTTAAGACCCATAGCAGAGTGCTGCTGCCCATCGTAGGTAGCGGTTTCGGAATTAGCCTCGACGGTAATTTCGTACTGAGTCTCACGGTTGGTAACGGTAAGAGTGCCGTATTCCGTCGTGATCTCATAGTTTTTAGCGTCTGTACCCTTCTTCAAACTATAAGTGAAAACATTCTCGGAAGAACCGGGCAAGGTTTGAGAACCCGTAACATCGTAAGTTGCACCCTCGCCGTCGACGAATCCGTCGCCCGAGCACACAACGCTTTTTTCGACGAGCGCCGTGCCGTCGTATTCCTTTTCTTTTGATCCTGACTTAAGTCCAACTTGACGCTTGGCGATAACGAGCTCACCATCCGTTACCTCAAACTTAACGTTAGTGAAGTTACCGTTCGTGTTCTTGAACTGAGATTCCGCGAGCCCCATTTGATAAGTGTCCGCATCGGTGCCCTCGGCCTTAGCCGTACCGCCGAACTCAACGTCATCATTCACGTTATAAAGGGTGTTATCAGCAGAAATAGCATATCCCTCAACGGTCTGCTTAGAACCGCTGTACTTCTGACCACCCTTGTTGCCAACAACCTTGACGACCACTTCATCGGTTATCGGGGTAACGACAAGCTCGCCTGTTTCCGTGACAATGTTGTAGTTGCCCGCCTTAGTGCCGCTATTCAGTGTATAAGTGAAGGTGTTTTCCTTCTTGCCAGCATTGGTGATAGTGCCAGTGACATCGTAGGTTGCACCCTCGCCCTCAGCGAAGCCGTCCTCCGATACCGTCACTTCGTGATTGGTAAGCGCGTTACCGTCATAAACCTTTTCATCCGAAGCGGAAGTAAGTTTCACGTTGCGCTTAGCAATCGTGAGCGTAGCGTCAACAATCTTGAATTCAACGTTGCTGAAGTTCTTGCTCATGTTCTTGAAATCGCTTGCCTTAAGCTTCATTTCGTAGGTGCCGGCATCGGTGCCACTAACGTTGGCGTTGCCGCTGAAGCTGAAGCAGCTCGCAGTATAAAGAGCGTTGCTGCTCGACACATCATAACCAGTAGCGGTTTTCTCGGTGCCGTCGTAGGTATAGCTTCCACCATGCTCGGTGATGGTGACCGTGACCTTATCGGTCACCGGAGTTACCTCGAGCGTGCCGGGCTTGGTAGTTACCTCGTAGTTGGTGTCGCTCAGGCCGGAAACGGTGAAGGAGTTCTTGCTCTCGCCCACCTCGGTCTGGGTACCAGTGAAGGTATAGGACACGCTGTCCTTGTCGGCCTCTGCAATACCGTCACCGGAAACATCAACCTCTTCCCTCGTCAGGGGCTGACCGTCATAGACCTTAGTGGCGTCCTTGGAGGTGATGGTCACGTCACGCTTGTTGATCTTGAGCGTGCCGGGCTTTACGGTCACCTCAAACTGGGCGGTAACGTCGTTGCCGGCAGCATCCTTTACCACGGCAGTACCGGATACGGTGTTGGTGTAGCTGCCAGCGTTGGTACCCGCTACGCCGGAGGCTTCCAGCCCTTCAACGGTATAGGTCTTGCCCTTCACCGTGAAGGTGGTGGTCTTAAGGCCGGAGACGGACTTCTCTGTGCCGTCATAGGTGTACTCAGCGGAGTTAGCCTCGACTTCAATCTTGTATTTGGCGGATCGGTTCGTAACCGTCAGCGTACCGGGCTGAGTGGTAATGGTGTAGTTATTAAGGTTAGTACCTTCCTGGGCGGTCCAGCTGTTGTCCTTGACGGTGCTAGGAGAGGAGCCGACCACGGTCTGGGAGCCCTCGATGGTCGCGGACGCGATGCCCTGACCCTCAACGAAACCAGAAGTGGTGAACTTATCGGTAGTCAGAGGGTCGCCATCGTATTCCTTCTGGTCAGAAGCAGCGGTAATAGTAGCTGCCTTCTGCTTAATGGTCAGCTTGCCATCCTGAGTGTTAACCGTGAACTGGGCGGTGACGTCGTTGCCATCAGGATCAACGACTTTTGCGGTGCCCTGGATGTTATGACCGTACTCGCCCGCATCGGTAGCCACGGCGTCCTCCGCCGAAAGGCCCGTAACAGTGAAGGTCACGCCCTTTTCGTTGGTGAAGGTGGTGCCGGTTATGCCGGTAGTTTTGTGCTCAGCGCCGTCGTAGGTGAACTCGGCAGAGCTAGCCACAACGCTCATCTCATACTTGGTTGCGCGGTCCTTGACCGTAAGAGTGCCGTTGTTTGTCGTGATCTCGTAGTTGTTGAGGTTGGTGCCTTCCTTGGCGGTCCAGCTGTTGTCCTTGACGGTGCTGGGAGAGGAGCCGACCACGGTCTGGGAGCCCTCGATGGTCGCGTACGCGATGCCCTGGCCCTCGACGAAGCCCTCGGTGGTGAACTCGTTGGTGGTAAGCGCGGTGCCGTCGTATTCCTTTTCGGCAGAGCCGGCAGTAATGGAGGCTGCCTTCTTGCTGATGGTCAGCGTGCCATCTTCAACCTCGAACTTAACGTTGGTGTAGTTCTTAGCAGCCTGCTCGCTCAAAGCAAAATCCGCTGCCTTAAGACCCATGTTGTAAGCATCGGCGTTGGTGCCGGAAGCTTCCGCCTTGCCCGTAAATTGAACATCGGAAAGCTCCACGCCACTGGGCAGCGCGCTCTCATCAATGCTATAGCCGTCAACGGAATGGGACTTACCGTCGTAGATCTGAGTGTCCGTATTGCCCGTGACCTTGATTGTCACCTCGTCGGTGACGGGGCTGATATGGAGGCTTCCATTAGTGGCAACCGTAACGATATAGTTGCCACTTCCATCAATGGCGCCGACGGTGCCATTGGCGAATTTAGCCGGGTAATCGCCTGCATCGGTACCGGTGGCGCCAACGGTAATAGCGGAGAAATCAGCGCCATCAGGTGCACCGCTGAACCCAGAAACGGAATGCTCTTTACCGTCGTAAGTAACGGAATCGGAGTTAGCGGCAAGCTCTACATTCTTATAGTAGTAGAACTTGATGACATTCTTGGATGCGTCCTTGTCGAGGGTAATGCTCTGCGAATCGCTGCTCACCGCAGTGTAGCCATTAATTGCCTTGGGGCTAACGGTGACCGACTGACCAACGGTGCCCTTAGCAGAGCTGTCCGTTTCAATGGGAGTATCGCTACCGTTCCAATAATACTCAACGGTGTAGCCGACCTCGCTTGCCTTGTAATAGAAGTTGATTTCATGATCGGTGCCAGCCACAGCCGTCTGCGTTTTAGCGGAAACCAGATCATAGCCGGAAATGTCAATAGCAGACTCGGTCACCTTTTTGCCCTTGATTAGGCCAGTGATGGTCTTAGAGGGGGCAACGGAGGTGGTTGTTCCTTCAAGGTAGTAATTAACTTGGATGGTCTGATCCATCGGAACGTACTTGGCATAGTAATTAACGCTACTAGTTACCGTATCCGGGAAGCTGACGGATTGCGTGCAGGCCTGATCGGCATACCAACCCATGAACTTATAAGTGACACCGCCTTCAGTTTTTGTTTCGGCAGGAGTTTCGGAAGGAGCTTTGACGGTAGCCTTGCCTTCCACAAGTTTGTACGTCACGCCCTCGCCATATTGAACGAAACCAGTGGATCCCGCATCCTGCAGATAGAAGTTGGCGGTAATAGCCTTCTTGCACTTGACCTCAACCTTACAGTCAAGATGATAGCCGCAGCTGTTGTTCGAAATCTTGTACGGGTGTACGGAGATAGACTCGATGTCGTCCTCAGTAATAGTAGTGCCCTGCTCCTTCTCAAGCGTGGACTTCCACGCGTTATAAACGGAGTACCAGTAGCTGCTGTACTTAGAGCTGCTCTTGTCAAGCTCCCAGCTGGTGCCAGTGCTGCCGTCGGGCCAAGACATGATGCGATTACCCACGTTGTCATAGCTGTTCGCGCCAGACCAGGTGATACCCTCAAGGTTCAGCTTGATTCCGAGACTATGAGCGCCGCTGCTCGGGAACCACGCAGCGGTGTCGTTGGTGTCCGGGTTTGCCGTAGGACTGTTCTGGAAGAAGAGATAGGCGGTGGTGGAAGACGCAGTAGATGCGCTTACCGTCACGTCATGGGTGGCAGTGAGCACCAGGCCTTCTTCGGTGACGGTGGTGGCGGTGATGGTAACGGCGCCCTCTTTAACACCGGTGACCTTGCCGGTGGAGGTACCGACGGTCGCAATGCTCGGGTCACTCGAAGTCCAAGTTACGTCGGTATCAGCGTTGGTGGTAAGCGTTGTGCTCTTGAACTGCTCAACGCTGTTGGCGCCGGAAATTTCAAGGCTGGTAATGGGTTCGCTCTTTTTCACGGTTACCGTGAAGATCTCGGTATGAGGCCACCCTCCCCAGCTGGAAGTGTAGTACGTATGCGTAATCGTCACGGTGCCGGCCTTGACGCCCGTAACGGTCGCGGTGCCGGCAGTAGCGCGCCGATCCGAAGATTCAGAAGTATTTTCGACAGTAGCGCTCTTTTTGCTAGAGCTACTCCAGCTGTGGTGGTAGCCCGAGGAACCTGTCAGATCAAGCGTGCCCCCAACTGTAACCGTATAGCCATCATCACTTACGGTTGCGGTATCCAAATCGTCAAGGCTAGCTACCGAAATACCCGCATCAGCATTGGCGTCGTTCGCTTCGGCGTCCTGGGCGTTCTCGTTGGATTCGTCGGCATTTACATCGTCAGACTCAGTTTCTCCGGCGTTATCGGCAACTTCTTCCTCGGCTGCCTTGTTGGCATCAGTGTCTTCAGTTTCTTCAATGGGGGTCGCATCGGTTTCAGTGGTAGAAGACTCCTGCTTCTTGGTCTTAAGGGTGATCTTCATGCCCTCTGTAAGGTCCGATGCGGAAATGGTATATACGTCAGAGCTATCGGCCTTCAAAGTCTTGGTGGAAGAAGACTTCGAAGTTACCTTGGTAAGCTCATAGCCCTCGTTGGGAGTGACCGTGAACTTGAAATCCTTGCCCGCAGGAACGGTGACCTTTGTGGCAGGGGCGGTAACAACCTGATTATTGGAGCTCTTCACTTTGATGGAGGCATTGCCAAGATCCAAAGAAATCTTGTATTCGCTTACCTCGTCGGACTCGGATTTGTCGTCCTTGGAAGAATCAGAAGAGCTGGAACTCTTGGTGGAAGAAGAACCAGCTTTGGTCTTAGCGGAATTGTTGCTTTGCTCGGCCTTCTTGGCAGCGGCTTGCTCGGCAGCCTTTTTCTCGGCAGCTTCCTTAGCCTTGGCCTCTTGCTCCTTCTTTGCGGCAGCCTCTTCCTTGGCCTTCTTAGCTGCAGCTTCCTCGGCTGCCTTCTCCTTGGCAGCAGCCTCCTGCTCAGCTTTCTCCTTGGCAGCGGAGTCGGACTGCTCGGTTTCGGAATCGCTTTCTGCGTAAATCGAAGCAGGGTTTACCGCAGGCCAACCAAAGCCCATAAGGACCAAAGCAAGCACCACGGCTACGATTTTGTGACCGAGCGAATAGTACTCGGTCATACTTTTTGCAGGTTGCGAACCTTGCGCTCTGTTCGTTTTCATAAGTTCCACCTTCGAACAAACAACGTAATAACCCTACGCTTTATCAATAAATTAAAGCTATGACCGGCCCAAACACACATCGCTGCGCTTTTGGGCAAAAGGGTATAGCCATGCGCTTATATTTTACCGCGAAGTCAAGCCTTAGGAACAATATGAATTGAAATTTATACAAATTATTTTCCGTGCGTAACCTGGTATTTTGTTGATAAATCAAAGAGCTACCAAACTCGGTCAAAGTTAGCCGGAATAAACCAAATGGACACAAAACCCTTGCGATTGCCGAGCAAACGCAAGGTAAGCAAAAGAGGCTGCATGTGAAAGACGTGCATAAGCAAAAAGCAGGCGAACCAAAGGCTTCACCTGCTGTTAAATGTGGTCGCGGGGGCTGGATTTGAACCAACGACCTTCGGGTTATGAGCCCGACGAGCTACCAGACTGCTCCACCCCGCACTATGTGCAGCGCGTATCGCGCAATTAATTAATTTACTAGACCATGCACCTAAATGCAAGGAAAATTTCGAATATTTTTCAGCGTGCCTTGAGGGCGCTGCAACAACCCCAGAACAAACTAGCGATCGAACTCAACCAAATGAGCGCCCGCACGGCGGGCCGCCCACAAGGTCCTACGTGAAGGCTTACCATCCTCCAGCACAATGCAGCGATACTGACACAAAACGCCGTCGTAATTGGTCTCTAGCAGATCGCGCAGATGCGCCTCGGTAAGCGAAATATGCGTCACCTTGAAGGGCAGAACGTCGTTCAGCACGCGCAGTGCCGAATAATGCTCGTACACCAGGACAGATGATGCGCTCATCAACGCGCAAACCAAAACCTTGAGCCCCTTGATGTCGCAAAGTGACAACACCAGCTGCCACACCACGGCGTCGCCAACTTCAAGCTTTTCGTTAGCCTGAACCGCGGCACGAACAAGCGCCTCCCAGGAATACCTTGTGGCCACCAGCTGCGCGCCCCGCGCTTCAAACAAGCACACGCCGTGCTCCGCGGGATCGAAAGCCTCAAGGCGATCATCAATGTAGGCATCCAAATCAAGGCGCTCAGCCTCGGCGGCGATCTTTTCGCTGCTCAGCGTTGAAACCTCAGCCAAGCTCCGCCCGCAGGCGTCCAGCATCAGGCGCAGGAAATCGGGCTCTTCCAGGCTAATGGCCGCGCTCTTCAGCTGAGAACGAGCCTCGTCGGCCTTGGCCGAGGACAAGTGCGGGCTCAAAAGAGCCAAATCGAAACCACCGTAGGCCGCAGCCAAAACAGTAACCACAAGCTCCGGAGAATTGTAGGCGCGGCACAAAACCGTCGAACCTTGCACAGCACCGCGCTTTGCCAACTCTCGCGCCAAGGCAGCAGCAGCAAAATTAAGCTGAGCAAACGAATAGGTGCGCGAGGGGCCCTCGCCCTGCAAGTAAATGAAGGGGTGCGAGCCGTAAGCGCGCGAAAGGCGCTCGAATTCATGCAAGATATCGTTCATCGATCCGTCCAAACTACGTTTTGATTCGGATTTCACAGGGCTGCTCGCGGCATTTTGCCCTGCACACCTGCTCTAATAATAGCGCTTATGAAGTTGGGGGCTACCAGCGTAAGGACGCCGAAGGAGCTGAATTACTCGCCGTCGCTCTTGGCTTCATCCTCAGCGTGCGCGGCCGCATACTTCTTGGCGGCCTCGGCCTGGTACTTCTCCTCGTTTTCGGCGAGATCCTTGCGGTTGCCCAGAAGGATGACTCCTTCGTCGGCAAGCTGCTTCAAATGCTTCTTGTTGCCGTAATCGCGCGAGAAGCCCAGGTACTCGACGGGAATCTGCCCCTTAACGACCTCGGGATTCTCCATTTCCTTGACGGAAGCGAAGTACTCCTCGCACTGCTTGGCAAGCGCCTGCGCCTCGGCGAAGGTCATGACCTCTTCCTGAGAGTTGTCGGCGATGAACTCGCAGATGTCCTCGATGCAGCCGACGAACTTGGTGGGGTCGTAGGCAACGTCAAGATCCTCGGCGTCCTCGTCATCGTCGTCTTCGTCCAGGCAATCGTCGGAATCGATGGAAGAATCGTCGCCGTCCTGCTTGGAGGCGGAAATCTCGGGAGCCTCAACGCCCTCGGAGCCCTCGGCAGCGGCGCCTTCGCCCTCGGCAGAGTCGCCCTCGGAGCCATCGAGCTCCTCGTCGTAATCGTCCCAATCGTCATCGTCCTCGAACTCGTCGTCCAAGCGATACGGGTTCAAGTGAATATCGATGCGCGTGCCGTTGGGCATGACCGCCATCGGGAAGATGGGCACATCGTTGGTGGCGGGAACCGCATGGGTGAGCGCGTGCTGGTGCACCAGGGCGCGCCACATGGGCGACGTGAAACCGCGGGAACCCATGCCCATGGCGGTTGCCTTGTGCCAGTGGCTATTGCCAAAGCGACCGCCGATGCGTCCGGACTCGATGGAGTACTCGATGATGTAAATGCCAAAAACGCTGAACACGATATGGCTGCCGACCGACTTGCCCAGCAGCGTCATATAGCGAGGGCTCTTAACGACGATGTACTTGCTTTTGTCGAGTTTTGCCAGCTCGGCAGGGATATAGACGCCGGTGGAATCGTAGCGATCCTGCTCGATCTTCTTCTTCTCGGCGTTGCGCACCAAAGAAACAACGATGGCAATCAAGCCGCCGATCGTAAGCGCCGCCACCAAAATATAAGACAGATAGTCGACCGGTTGCATGTCCTCGAAGAACATTGATACCCCTCCCCTGAAAACCGATTACTAGCTTAAATTTTATACATGAACTGGAACAGGTCCTCGCGCTGGATGACAATCTGCACGCCAAGCTCATCGGCGACCTTGGCAAGCGCGTCCTGAACCTCGTTGAAAGTGGCCTTTTCCTCGTCGATGCTCACGAGCATGGTCATGCTGAACATGTCCTGCAGGATCGACTGATTGATGTCGTCAATGCCCACGCCGTGGTTTGCGAGAGCAGTGGAAACAGCGGCAACGATGCCGGTACGATCTTTGCCTAGAACGGAAATGACGCAACGCATATCGGTGGTTCCTTTCTTTGCGCTTACTGTCGGTGCTTGGTGGTTCTTTACGATTCGTTGGCCGGTTTGACGAATTCCGCCCGACGAACCTACTTGCTTAAAGTTACTTGTTAAAGATCAGGGACAAGGCCTCGGAGCGTGTGGCGGCGGAGCGATCGAAGGCGCCGCGTACCGCGCTGGTGACCGTGCTTGAGCCGGGCTTCTTAACGCCGCGCATGCTCATGCACAGATGCTCGGCCTCGATGACGACCATGACGCCCTGCGGGTTGAGCTGCTGAACCAAGGTGTCCGCGACCTGACGCGTTAAGCGCTCCTGCACCTGTGGGCGGCGGGCGTACACCTCAACCAAGCGCGCTAGCTTGGATAGGCCGCACACGCGACCATCGTCGGCGGCGGGGATGTAGCAAATATGCGCCTTGCCGAAGAAGGGCGCCAGGTGATGCTCGCACATGGAATAGAAGGGGATGTCCTTGACGATGACCATCTCCTCATGATCCTCGTTGAAGAGAGTCTCGAAATGAACTGCGGGGTCCTGATATAGGCCCGCGCAGCACTCGGCGTACATCTTCGCCACGCGACTGGGGGTGTCCAATAGGCCTTCCCGGTTCACATCCTCGCCGATGCCCTCGAGAATCAAACGAACGCCCTGCTCGATCTTTTGAAGATCCATGGGGGTCTCTACTTCAACGTTGCTCATGGCACCCTTTCTTACTTAATAGGAAAGCTCATTGTAGTACACACGAGGGCTTTGCACACGGGAGCTTTGAGTGGAGAGCGAAGCACTTGCAAGCGCAAACCGCCCGCATCCTGCGCAGAAATCCGCAGGCGCGAGACACAAGGAACCATGCGCAGGGCTCGCGGAGGGCGCAGCAGCCGCCACCCGCGCTTATAGGTCGAGCTCGAGCGAGACGGGGCAATGGTCGGAGCCCATGATGTCGCTGTAGATGTGCGCCATCTGCACCTCGTCGCGCAGGGCCTCGGACACCAAAAAGTAATCGATGCGCCATCCGGTGTTGTTGGCGCGGGCGCGTCCGCGATAGCTCCACCAGGAGTACGCCCCCTCGGTGGTGGGATGAAGGTAGCGGAAGGTGTCGACAAAGCCCGCATCCAAAAGCTCGGTGAACTTACCGCGCTCCTCGTCGGAGAAGCCAGGGTTGCCGCGGTTGGTGCGCGGATTCTTAAGGTCGATTTCGTTATGGGCGACGTTGAAATCGCCGCACATCACCACGGGCTTGGCGGCACCCTGGGAACCGTCGGGCAAAATACCCACCTCGAGATTTTTGCACACTTGCCTAAAGGCATCGTCCCAGCTCATGCGGTGGTCGATGCGCTTAAGCTCGTTTTGCGCGTTGGGCGTGTAGACACAGACGAACCAGAATTTGTCGAACTCGCAGATGACCACGCGCCCTTCGGTATCGAGCTCGGGCACGCCCACTTCGTGAATCACCTGCAAGGGAGCCACTTTGGAGAAAACCGCCGTGCCTGAATAGCCCTTTTTCTCGGCGTAACTCCAGTTTTCCACGTAACCGGGCAAATCCATTTCAATCTGCCCTTCTTGGAGCTTGGTTTCCTGCAGGGCGAACACATCGGCGTCCAATTCGGCGAAGACGTCCATGAAACCCTTTTTCATAACGGCGCGCAGGCCATTGACGTTCCAAGAAACAAGCCTCATACAGGCCCCCTAACGCGGCGCGTGTAGCCGCAAGCGATTCCAATGCGAGGGGCACTGGCGCCACCTCGTTGCAATTTCGCCATTTTACCGCAGTAGGCCTGCTTTACCGTGAGCTTGGCCACGCTCGCACCGACACCGCAAAATCCACGAGAGGGAACAGGCAGCGGTCAAGGAAGCCGGGGCGCAGCCAGCAGAAAGCCGCGGTAAGGCCGAGCCCGCAACCAACAGCAAGCCGCAGCTCGACGCTGCGCGCGGGCCACCCGCCCCAGACCCTAGGCCACGCCCTCTTCCTCAAGATGATGCTGGTACTCGCGGTCGATCGCGCCTTCCTCGTGAACAGGCTCGATCCTAAACGGAACCGCTTTGGTGAACAGGCTAACCACTGGCACGATAACAAGCGAGGCCACCATGGCGATGGCGCCGCAGTTGATGGGGCTTGCGATGAGCGGCGTACCCATAAGCGTCAGAATCATGTTGCCCGAGGTCAGGCCCACGCCGAAGATAAAGCTCGCCCAGACAGCCGCCTTGGACACACGGTTGGTGTAGAGGCTCCAGAAGTAAGGGCCCAAAAACGCGCCGGAAAGCGCGCCCCAGCTGATGCCCATCAGTTGGGCAATGAAGGTGACCGTCGAGGTGTACTGAAACAAAGCCAGCGCCGCGGAAAGAACGACGAACACCACCAAGAGCACACGAATCCACAGCACCTTGGTTTTCTCGGCCATGTTCTTTACAAAATTGCCCTGGATCACGTCGAGCGTCAACGAAGAGGAAGAAGTAAGCACGAGCGACGCCAGGGTGGACATGGAAGCCGAGAGCACCAGCACCACCACGACGCCCATCAGGATGTCGGGCAGGCCGGAAAGCATGGTGGGAACGATGGAGTCGTAGATGGGCGTGCCGTTGGCAGCGAACTCAATCTGGTCGCCGAAGAGACGCCCGAAACCGCCCAGGAAGTAGCAGCCGCCCGAGACGATGAGCGCGAACAGGGTGGAGATGATAGCGCCTTGCTTGATGGCGGGACCTTCCTTGATTGCGTAGAACTTGGTAACCATCTGCGGCAAGCCCCAGGTGCCCAGCGAGGTAAGCACCACGACGCCGAAGAGGTTAAGCGGGTCGGGGCCGAACATCGAGGTGAATGCGCCCTCAAAGCCGGGAGCCGTTTCGCAGCTGACCTGCGACAAGCTGATGACAGACTCCATAAAGCCACCCTGGCCCGCCAGCACTGCAGCGATAACGGCGACGATGCCGATGAGCATGATGATGCCCTGGATGAAGTCGTTGACCACCGTGGCCATGTAGCCGCCGAGCACCACGTAGATGCAGGTAACCGCCGCCATACCGATAACGCAACCCTCGAAAGGCAGGCCGAAGGCCATGGCGAACAAGCGCGACAGGCCGTTGTAGACCGAAGCGGTGTAGGGAATCAGGAACACGAAGACGATCAGCGCCGCCGCGATGCGGATGGCGCGGGAATCGAAGCGCTTGCCGAAGAACTCGGGCATAGTGGTGGCGCCCAGGCGCTGCGTCATCTCGCGCGTGCGCGGGCCGAGCACATACCAAGCCAGAAGCGAGCCGACGACCGCGTTGGCGATGCCTACCCAAAACGCGGCGAGCCCGTACTTCCAGCCGAACTGCCCCGCGTAGCCGATGAACACAACGGCGCTGAAATAGCTGGTGCCAAAGCCGAAGGCGGAAAGCCAGGGGCCAACGTTTCGCCCGCCCAAGATGAAGCCATCCACGCTCTTGGCGCTTGAGCGCGCCCACACACCCACGCCGATAACCACGCCGACGAATATCAAGATAACGGCAATTTTCGCAATCACAATGAATCCTTTTCCCTATCCGGCGGCCTATGCGCCGCTAATACGTCTAGGGCAAGCTATCACCCGGAACTACCGTTCTCACAAATTTATAGTTGCTATAACGATTTGTGATAGCGCAAGCGGTTGAACAGCGCTAAAAGGGGGTAACATCCAGTTATAGGACTTATGACATTTCGAGAAAGCCTTGTATATGGACATCAAACGTTGCGCCGCCTTCGTGGCTGCCGTGGACACCGAAAGCATGTCGGGCGCGGCCAAAGCTTTGGGCTACACGCCTTCCGGCATTATCCGCCTGATCAATGCCCTGGAAGAAGAGGTTGGCTTCCCTGTTTTGGCCCGCTCGAGCACGGGCGTGGCCGCCACGCCCGAGGGTCGCAAGCTTTTGCCCATGTACCGCGAGATCGTGAAGCTATCCGAGCAGGCGGAAAAAACAAGCATCCGCATCCGCGGCTTGGCGGAAGGTTCGCTTGCCATCGGAGTTCTTTCCAGTGTTGCCGCCGTTTGGCTTCCGCAGGTCATTCTTGAGTTCCAGCAAAGGTTCCCCGGCGTACAGGTCCACGTTGTGGGCGGAAGCGACATCAGCCTGCTCGAAAGGCTTGAATCCCATGCCGTGGATTGCCTGGTGTTTCATGGTGACCACAGCAAGCTAGACTGGATTCCTTTAGGCAAGCAAGAACTTACCGCGTGGATCCCCAAAGGGCATCCCATGGCGCGCCACAACGAGGTTCTGCTGGCCGAGTTCGATGGGCAGCCCTTCATCCGCATCCACCCCGAGGGCGAGACCTTCGCAGAGCGCCTGCTGCGCGAGCGCAACCTTGAGCCCGATATCCGCTTCACGGCAACCGACTGCTATGCGGCGTGGGCAATGGTCAAGGCGGGGCTTGGTACCACGCTCTGCTGCAGCGGCCTGGCCGAGGGCTGGAAGGGCGATGTAGAGGTGCGTAGCCTAAGCCCCCGCCAGTACCTTGAGTTCGGCGTTGCAACCCTGCCGGGCGTTTCAACCTCGCCCGCGGTCGACGAGTTCATCGACGTGGCCAAGAAGTACGCCAACACCTGGCCGGCATAAGGGCAGGCAAGAAGGAAGCCCGGAGCCAGGGCCTTGCTCGCGAGCCATGCGCGCTCAGAGGGGCCGAGGCGAGACCAGACGAAACTACCCGACCACCAAACAAAACAAAGGCGACCCGTGTTACACGAGTCGCCTTTCTGCGCCGTATGTACCTTGCCACAGGGTTGGGGACCTTAGCAAAGCCTGCGCAAACCTAGCATTGCATATCTAGGATCGAATGTTTAGCGCTGCTTGCGCCTTGCAGCAAACGCAATGACACCGGAGGCAGCAGCCACTACCACCACGGCAACAGCCAAGTTCAGCAAGTCGTCGCCGGTCTTGGCAGACTCGCTTGCTGCTTCTTCGGTATCAGTGCTTTCTTCATCGTCTGAAGAATCATCGGATTCGTCATCGGCCTCAGGTTCAGGATCTGGGCTTGGTTCGGGCTCAGGCTCAACGTAGGTATTTGTAAAGGTAAGGCCGTCCGAGCTTTCACCAATCTGGCTCTGTGCCTTCAGTGTACCATCGCCGTTATCGGTAACCTTTACTACCACAGCATAGCTAGCGCTGTCGTAGACAACATTATCGATAGTCTTACCGCCGTCGACCTCATGCAGGGTGTAGCTATATTCACCGGGCTTGGTGTACTCGATTGTATCAAGTGTTACCTTGCCATCTACGGCATTAGTGCCCTTTGCTACCGCTTCGCCGTCAGCATCAAGAAGCTCGAACTTAAACTCACCCTCGGTCAAATCGCGGCCAGTGAGCTTCTTGGTAACTTCAACGCTATCGGTCACGCTGCTCTTGGTAGGTTCAACTGAATAAGTATTGGTAAAGGTAAAGGCGGACTGCTCTGATATAGCCTTACCGTCTTCATCAACAAACTGAGCAGTAAGGTGACCCTCGCCGTCATCGGTTACCTTGATATAGACCTTCTTTGTGGCTTCCTTGTCGTTAGTAACGCCGGCAACCTTTCCGCTTTCAGTTACCTCGTAGATAAAGGTATAAGAACGGACCTTGCCGGTTTCGGGAACAACTTCGTCAGCGTTAGCGGAGGCTACATCAAAGATGGAGTTGCTATTCTGGGTAGCGACTTCATCGTCACCCTCAGAAGAACCTTCCTCAGAAGCATTGTTATTTTCGGTGTTCTGATCAGAATCGGCATCTTTAGTGTCAGATTCAGGCTTATCTTCGTCAGTCTTAGCTGTCTGGCTATCTACAGTATTTTCTTCTGCGTTAGCAGTTTCATCTTCGTTGACACTAGCGGTATCAACATCCTCATCAGTAGATACATTTCCTAATGCCTTATTAAGGCCATCCAAAGTGAATGTGATTTCACCAAAGCTGACCGAACCAGAAGCGCCGTTCTTAACCTCTGTCTTTTCAGGCATGGGTGCATTCTTATCATCTGAGCTCAACGTGAAGGTGTATTTGCCTTCAATACTGTCAGGAGTAAGACCTTCGTCATACTTAAGAATCTTTAGACCATCAAGAGAAAGCTTTGCTTTGTCAGTGTTGTACTGATTCTTGAACGTGATCTTCTCGGGGCTCTTCACCTTGGCGGAAAGCGTGCCCTCCAGGTTGTCGGCCACTTCAACCGTGAAGGCAACGGACGAAACGGTGGGCGTTATGCCCTTCTTCGACAGGCCATCGGTCTTCTCATAAGCAACGTAGTTAATGGTCCAGACATTACCATCCTTGGAGGCATAGCCTTCCTTTACCAGAGAGGTAAGTTTTTCGGTATCGTAGCTGAAGGTACCGAAATCAACCTTGCCTTCCTTATCGTTAGTTGCCGTAAGCAGGTCATCGCCTTCAGCAGCAGCGTAGTCCTTGGCGTACTTCACGCCGAAGCTGAATTCGCCTTTTTCCAGATCACGGCCAGTAAGGTCCTTGGTCGCGGAGATGCTCACCGGCTCCTTGGTCTCGGCCTTGTAGGTATTGGTGAACGTTGCGCCTTCCACCTGGGCAGTCGCCGTCAACTTGCCATCACCGTTGTCGGTCACCGTTACCTTGATGGTGGCGGTATGGGTGTCGTAGGTGATGCCACCCGCGCTGCCTTTCTGCTCGGTAACGTTATAGACGAACGTCTTCGAGGTTGCTCCGTCCAGCATCTCGGGAGTGAAGGTCATGGTACCGAACGAGAAGTTCTCTGCATTGCTCTTGCTAACGGTCACTGAGGAAATCTCTTGACCGTCGATCTGAGGCATTGGAGCGCCGTCTTCGCCGGAAATCTTAAAGGTAAAGCTATCGCCTTCCTTCCAGTCGCGACCTTCCAGCACCTTTGTCAGGCCCGCCGCAGCAGTATCGTAGGTAGCCGGCCCCGTGTACTTATTGGTGAAAGCAACAGTGTTACCAACTTCACCGTCAACCATGGTCACAACATTCAGGGTGCCGTCATAGTTGTCAGCCACCGTGATCTTCACCTCATGCC
>CAVAUO010000008.1:0-21816 GCA_963591685.1 Escherichia coli | reverse complement strand
TGCCAACGCGTTATGTGGTCGAGATGCTTTGTGATCGTGTGGCCGCCTGCAAGGTTTACCAGGGCGACGCTTACACGGAGCGCTCTCCTTTGAATTACTTTTTGATGGAACAGTCCTTCGGTCATATTTTGATGCACGAGGAGACGCGCGCTTTCCTTTATTGGCTTCTGGAATTTTTTGCCGAGGTGGGAGAGGGCGAATGCTTCGCCTATGTACGCGAAAACATCGTCAAAGCGCGTTTTACCTACGGGTCCAACGTTTTTTAATCGACGATTTGCTCGCCTGTACGTTTTGAGTTCAGGTGAATCCGTTCATGCTCCGTGAGCGGATAGAGGTTTTGCGAGATAAACCCGCTTACCGAGC
This sequence comes from Escherichia coli, assembly GCA_963591685.1. GTDB lineage: Bacteria > Actinomycetota > Coriobacteriia > Coriobacteriales > Eggerthellaceae > Anaerotardibacter. The sequence continues at coordinate 21,453 of CAVAUO010000008.1, read as the reverse complement.
CTTGCCGCTAATTATCACTGCTGCGCTCACATTACGAATAGATTAAGCGTACTTTATGCAGGTGGCTAAAAGTCCCAATTTGTCCGTATTTTCGTGAGAAAAGGTACATCGCATGGAGCTCATGGGATTCCTGATTTTGTTTCCGGTGTTCATTGCCGGGTTGCTGATGCTTCTTCGGCACGAGATGGCGCGCGCGGTTGTCGTGTGCTTGTCAACCTGCGCTATCGCGGTCACCTCAATCGTGTTCGTTGCTCTTAACGTGGGCACCGAAGGTTACTATTACGATTTCAGCTCCGAGATAGTGAATTATCTTGCGTTTGGGGTCGATTGCCTGGTGGCCGCGGTTGTGTTGATTTATTCCATTAAGTACCGCAAACTTTGGGCGGCTTTGCTTGCAGTAGTGATGCTCGCTTTAGCGGTTGCCTATGAGTTTTTGGTTGCCCCTCTTGCTACTTGCGAGCGAGGCTTGTACTTCGATTCCCTGTCCCTTGTCATGGTGCTCATCATCGGCGTCATCGGTTCGGGTATCATCATCTATTCCTTGGGTTATATGAAGGATCACTACGATCACAACCCCAGTCAGGTTGATCGTAGCCATACCTTCTTCGCGCTCATGTTCGTCTTTTTGGGAGCGATGTACGGCATCGTTTTCTTCAACAACCTGGCATGGCTGCTTACCGCCTGGGAGGTAACAACCCTTTGCTCCTTCCTTCTTATTGGCTTTACCAAGACCAACGAGTCGATAGTGAATTCCTTCAGGCAGATCATCATGAACATGATCGGTGGCATCGCTTTTCAGGTGGCCTTGATCTACCTGGTGGTGAATTATCAGATTCTCGATTTTGCTCAATTCATCGTTTACGGCGCCTATGCTCCGGCGCTCTTCGTGTTTCCTCTGACCTGTTTGACCCTGGCGGGCATGACCAAAGCGGCGCAGATGCCTTTCCATACCTGGCTTCTTGGTGCGATGGTTGCGCCAACCCCCACCTCGGCACTCCTTCATTCCTCGACCATGGTTAAGGCAGGCGTTTTCCTTATTCTTAAATGCGCGCCTATTTATGCGGTGAGCTTTGCCCCGTCTATGCTCATCATCTTGGTCGGCGGATTGACCTTCATGCTTGCGAGCTTCATGGCCATCACTCAGTCGAATGCAAAGCGCGTGCTTGCCTATTCCACTATCGGCAACCTTGGCCTTATCTGCGCGTGCGCCGGCGTTGGCACCACCGAAGCGGTATGGGCGGCTATTTTCCTTATAATCTTTCATGCAATCGCGAAGAGCCTGCTCTTCTTGTGCGTTGGCACGGCTGAGCATCACATCTCCTCGCGTGACATTGAGGACATGGACCTTCTTTTCGAGCGCATGCCCAAGCTTGCTCGCCTGATGCTTATTGGCATCATGGTCATGTTCATCGCCCCCTTCGGCATGCTCCTTGCCAAGTGGGCTACGCTGGTGAGCTTCGTTGACACGCACCAGTTCGTACTTCTGTTCCTTCTGGCTTACGGATCTGCTGCCACTTTCATGTATTACGCGAAGTGGATGGGCAAGCTTACGGGTATCGCCGCTCAGCCGGAAAACGTTGAGCGCGAGGTGCACAAGTCGGAGTGGATCCCGCTCTTGCTTATGGCTGCACTTGCCGTGCTCTGCTGCGTGCTGATGCCCATTATTTCCGAGGCTTTTGTCGAGCCCTACATCGTGAGTATCTCTGGTTGGTCGATTCAACCTATTTCCGACGACAATTTGTGGCTTTGCTCTTTGGCAACCGTGGCTCTTGTTGGGATCATGGTCTTCGGCCTCAGCCGTCCTTCCAACAAACGACAGGTCGGTGTTTATCTTGCTGGTGTTTCGCTTGATAACGAGCGTCGTATTTTCAATGACGCCAAAGATCAGCCTCTCCAGGCTTCAGGCCGCAATATGTACATGGAAGAGTACTTTGGCGAAAATCGCCTGAAGCGCATTGGCTACGTGGTCACCTATCTGCTTTTGTTCGCTGCGTTCGTTTGGGCGATTCTTGCCATGCTCGGCGTCGCCCCGACGATTTAGGATAAGAGGTAAGAGCGATGCAAACCATCATCTCGATTTTGATCACCCTCGCTGCCTCGGCGCTTTTCGCCGCTGTTGCAGCTTTGGTCGGTGGCTTTTTAGCTGGACTCGATCGCGTGCTGTCCGCGCGCATGCAAGGGCGTGTTGGACCTCCGGTCTTGCAGCCTTTCTATGATGTGATTAAGCTGTTCTCCAAGGAGGGCGTGCGCGTCAATGGCGTTATGGATGCCTACATTATTGTTGCGCTTCTGTTCGTTGCCGTTGCGGGCGGCATCTTCTTCATCGGCGGTAACATCCTTCTTTGCGTTTTCGTTTTGACCTTGGGGGAGCTGTTCTTCATTTTAGCTGCATGGTCTGCCCGGTCCCCATATTCGGATTTGGGCGCTCAGCGCGAAACGCTGCAGGTTATGGCTTATGAGCCAATGATTTTGCTGATGGCTGTTGCCTTTTATATGGCAACCGGCAGCTTTGATGTGAGCACGGTTCTGCACATGCCAGCTCCCATCATCGGGGTGACCTTCGGCGTGTTCATCGGTTTCTTGTTCGTTCTAACCATTAAATTGCGCAAGTCTCCCTTTGATTTGTCGTATTCGCATCATGCGCATCAGGATCTTGTCAAGGGCGTTACCACCGATATGTCGGGCCCTACGCTTGGCTACGTTGAGATCATGCACTGGCTCGAGAACGTTCTTTTCCTTGGGTGGGTTGGCATGTTTTTCGTATGGTCAAGCCCGCTTGCCATCGTTGCGGTGCTTGTGGCGCTTGCGGTCGTTTACTTCCTTGAGATTTGGATAGACAACAATTTCGCTCGCGTGAAATGGCAGGCTTTGCTTTGGTCCGCATGGCTGGTGACGCTCATTCTATGCGGTATCAATTTGACCGCACTCGCTTGTTTGTAAAGGAGGGGTCATGGCTCTCGTTTCTAAATCCCCTTGGGTTATTCACTACGATGGTTCGAGCTGCAATGGTTGCGACATCGAGGTTTTGGCTGCGCTTACGCCTGGTTACGACGCCGAGCGCTTCGGTGTCATCAATACCGGAAATCCCAAGCATGCCGACATTTTCTTGGTCACTGGCGGTGTGAACGAGCAGAACAAAGCGGTCGTGAAGGAGATTTACGATCAGATGCTCGAGCCGAAGGTTGTCGTGGCCTGTGGTGTTTGCGCCTGTACGGGCGGCATTTTCAAGGATTGCTATAACGTCCTCGGTGGTATCGACAAGGTTATCCCCGTCGACGTTTACGCTCCTGGCTGTGCGGTGCGCCCTGAGTCCATCATCGATGCCGTGGTCGAGGGCATTGGGGTGCTTGAGCAGAAGGCTTTAGCCATGAAGGCCGAGAAGAAGAAAAGGTAGGACGATGCAAACTTTGGAGTATCAAGATCGCTACGAAGTTATCGATCTTTCCGATTTGGTGGCGCGGGCGCGCGAATACAAGAGCGAAGGGTATCGCCTGGTGCAGCTTCTTCCTAAGATGCAAGAGGACGATCGCATCACCTTGATTTACACCTTCAATAAGCTCAACGAAGTGATCAATCTTAAAATCCTGAACGTCGTCAAGGGTCTAACCAAGGTTCCTTCGATCACTTCCATCTTTATTGCTGCTTTTGTGTTTGAGAACGAGGCTCACGACCTGTTCGGCGTAACGGTTACGGGCAATTCTCTCGATTTCCATGGTCATTTCTATAATTTTGCAGAGGGCGTAGAGGCTCCCATGACCATCGTCACCCCCGCTCAGCTTGCAGCGCGGGAGAAGAAGGCTAAGCTCGAAGCCGCTAAAAAGGCGAAGGCGGCTAAGTTGGCTGCTCGGGCCGAAAACGGTTCCGATGACGCAGGCCAAGATGCTGCCGAGGCAGCGCGCGCCAAGGAAAAGGCCGATGCCGAGCTGGAAGCTAAGCTTGCGGCAATGGACCCCGAAAAGGCAGCCAAGGTTCGCGCTGCAATGGCGGCGAAGGCTGCTCGCGATGCCAAAAAGAACGCCGACGATTCATCCAATAACGTCAAGGAAGGGGAGTAAGCCATGGCTCGCAATCTTGTGATTCCTTACGGCCCGCAGCATCCCGTATTGCCCGAGCCCCTTCATCTTGACTTGGTAGTTGAGGATGAAAAGGTCATTGACGTTGTTCCGCGTATCGGCTTTGTTCATCGCGGCTTGGAAAAGCTTACCGAAACACGTGATATTCATCAGTTCATTTACGTTGCCGAGCGCATTTGCGGCATTTGCGCATTCGGGCATTCCTACGGGTATGCTCAGACCATCGAGCGCCTGATGAACGTTGAGGTTCCCGAGCGCGCAGAGTATCTGCGTACCATCATGCACGAGCTCTCGCGTATTCACTCTCACCTGCTTTGGATGGGCCTGGCTGCCGATGCGTTCGGCTTCGAGAGCCTTTTCCATCATTGCTGGCGATTACGTGAGCGTATCCTCGATATCTTCGAGGCGGTTGCTGGTGGTCGTGTGATCTTGTCCTATACCCTTCTTGGTGGCGTTGCCAAAGACGTTGACGAACCAACGCTCTCCTTCATCAAGGACACCATCAACGGGATCAAGGGCGAGTACGCCGAAATTTGTTCGGCTTTCCTTAAAGACTCCTCGGTTAAGAACAGGACCGTTGGTGTGGGATATATCTCGCACGAGCAAGCCATAGATTACGGCATGGTCGGTCCTTTCGCGCGCGCAAGCGCGGTGAACAACGATGTTCGTATGCTCGGACATGGGGCTTATTCCAAGTTGAATTCCTTTGAACCTATCATGAGCGAGCAAGGGGATTGCTATGCTCGCGTTGAGGTGCGCGCAAAGGAGGTTCTGCAATCCATCGAGATGGTTAACGAGCTTATCGACAAGCTTCCAAGCGGTTCGGTCCTTAATCCCGTGAAGGGTGCCCCTGCCGACGGCGCCGAGGCAACCAACCTTTTGGAGCAGCCACGTGGCGAAGTGTTCTACTACGCTTCGGGCAACGGCACCAAGTTCCTTGAAAGGATGCGCATCCGCACACCAACCAGTCAAAACATCGCAGGCATGACCATGGCGCTCAAGGGGTGCGAGATTGCTGACGTGAATATGATCATTTTGACCATCGATCCTTGCATCAGCTGCACGGAAAGGTAGAGCAATGGGAAGTTTCAAGTTAGGGAAAATGACTCTCAGATCCTTGGTCAAAAAGCCTGAGACGGTGCTCTACCCTGTTGAGAAGCGCTCTCAACCCGAAGGCTTACGCGGGAGCGTCGATTGCGACATCGAGGCTTGCATCCTCTGCGGCATTTGCGCGAAAAAATGTCCTACCGATTCCATCAAGGTGGATAAAGCTAAAGGGATTTGGGAAATCGATCGTTTCGATTGCGTCCAATGTGAAACTTGTGTGCGTGAATGCCCGAAGAACTGCTTGAGCATGGGTCCCGATTACCAGAAGCCCGCAACGGGCAAGTCCTGCGCAAGCTATGCGAAAGTTCAAGAGGAGAACGATTAAGTCGTATAATAACTAGCTGTTTGCAAGACGAGTCTTGCTTTAGTGCAGGGGGAAGCTTAGTAGGGGAGCTCTTCTTTGGAGAACAAATACGAACAGTACGAAGCTCATGATGAGATCTTCACGATTCCCAATCTGATTTCGTTCATTCGTTTATGCATGATTCCCGTTGTGGTCATGCTTATCTTGGATGATCGCGATGTGCTCGCGATCATCCTTTTCGCCATAACCGCCGGAACCGATTGGGTCGATGGGCAGATTGCCCGCAGGACCAACAGCGTCTCAAAATTGGGACAGTTGCTCGATCCTGCCGTAGATAGGCTTCTGGTCGTTTTCACTGTTCTCGCCTTGCTGATCATAGGGCGGTTGCCCCTGTGGATCATTGCCTTTGTGTTAGTGCGTGATTTCGTCATGCTTGCGGGGGGCTTCGTTCTACTTAATCGCTTCGGCGCTCGGGTTCCCGTTGTTTTCGCAGGCAAGCTTGCGACCACCTTGCTTTACTTCGGCTTCGGCCTTCTCATCATCAACATTCCGCTTTTGAGCGGTTTAGGGTGGTGCGATTTCGCTTGGCTGCCCATGTTCAACGCCAATCCTTATCCGCTTGGCTTCTGCTTCGTCTATGCCGGTCTTGTTCTTTCTTTATTCACGAGCGTTTATTACGTGATACAGGGTGTTATGACCTACCGTAGCTGCTCCGAGCTGAAAAAAAGCAAGGAGTCCGATTAACCTTTTCGGGCGTTGCGGCTTGGCTTTGCGTGCGGGTTTTACCTATTCGTTTTGTGCTGAATTAAATTTTGCGTTTGTTGAGCTTTAAGGCTCGCCAAATTCGTATTCCTGCTTAGAACAAAATATAATAAGCTTCACTCATCCTGTAATAGCTACCGATTGCCCTTCGATTTCATCTTCTTCGTGCTCGGTGTGACTACACTGACTCCTAGCGAAAATCCATTTCCGATAGGAGAACTCCGGTGTATTACCAGCCAGAAATCGAAACGATGCCCAGGGAAGAACTTGAGAAGCTTCAGGTGGAACGCCTGCGCGAAAGCTTGAAAAACGCTTACGACAACGTGGAGTTTTATCGCAATTCCTTTGAAGAGGCGGGCGTTACCCCTGATGACTTGGTTGAACTAAGCGATCTGCGCAAGTTCCCCTTCATCGTCAAACAGAATATGCGTGACAATTACCCCAACAAGCTTTTTGCTCGCCCCATCAAGGACGTCGTTCGCTACCATGCTTCTTCCGGCACCACCGGTCAGGCTACCGTTGTCGGCAAGACTGCCAACGACTTGAAGAACTGGGGCGACTGCTTTGCTCGAGGCATCGGCATGGTCGGCGGTACCGAGGAATCGACCGTTCAGGTTTCCTATGGCTACGGCTTGTTCACGGGCGGCTTGGGTGCTCATCAAGGCGCTGAAGCCATGGGCTGTGCCGTTGTCCCCACTTCGTCGGGCAACACCAAGCGTCAGATTCAGATGCTCAAGGACCTGAAGGTCGATATCCTTTGCTGCACTCCTTCCTATGCACTGCACATCGCAGACACGGCGATCGAGATGGGTTATGACCCTGCCAATGAATTCGCTATCAGCGGCCTGATCCTTGGTGCCGAGCCCGCATCTCAGAACATGCGTGATGAGATTTCCCGTAAGCTTGGTGCTCAGTATTGCGACGTGTACGGTTTGTCCGAAGTTATGGGTCCGGGCGTTGCCATGGAGTGCGGTGAGCACGCAGGTCTGCATATCGCAGAAGATCATTTCCTTGCCGAAATCATTGATCCTGAGACCCTCGAGCCCCTGCCTGATGGCCAGTGGGGCGAGCTTGTGCTGACTACGCTCACCAACGAGTGCTGTCCGATGATCCGCTACCGCACACGCGATTTGACGCGCATCATCAACGAGCCTTGCGCCTGTGGTCGCACGCATCGCAAGATCGACAAGCTTATCGGTCGTACCGACGACATGCTCATCATTCGCGGTGTCAATGTGTTCCCCTCGCAGATAGAACAGTGCATCACCGATGTTGAGGAAGTTGTTCCTCATTATCAGATCATCCTCACCAACGATGACGGTCAGGGTCTCGAGAAGGTTCAGCTCGATGTCGAGTGCGATCCTTCGTTCCGTATCAATGACGATATCGAGCTTTCTCGCGTCAAGAAGGAACTTGCCGCTGGCTTGAAGTCCAACCTGCAAATCGCGGTTGTCCTCAACATCGTTCCTTCGGGCACTATCGCGAGATCCGAGGGCAAGGCTAAGCGTGTCTTGGATTTGCGCAAGAACCTGCACTAGTTTGTAAGTTCCCTTTGCGAGTATAGAGCCCTCTTGGCGAGCTTTCGGTTCACCTGTGTGGTGAGACGAACCGAGCCGGGAGGGTTTTTTCTGTGCATGGGGCTTTTAGGCTTGATTAGCATACTTTCGCATCAGTAAACTCGTAGCTACTTGAATCTTGGAAGAAGGACTAGTTGTATGACCGCATCGCGTAAAAGCAAACTCTATTTCGCTTATCTATCCTTGATAAGCGTATTACTGCTGTGCGTTGTGTCCTTCGGGTTCTTCGGTAATGCCTACGCCGATATCCAAAAGACCGACGTCATTATGGGCACCACGGTCGAAAAGGGTAATTTTCCTAAGAAGGATTGCCCAAGCATCGCCGCTAACAGCTCCATCGTGGCAGACAGCGATGGCACCGTTTATTTTCAGCGCAATGCCGATGAGCAGGTTCAGATCGCCTCGGTTACCAAGATCATGACCGCACTTGTGGCACTTGAGTACGGCGATCTTTCTTCGAGCACCGTTGAGATTAGTAAGAAGGCGGCTCAAATCGGCGAATCTACCGCGGGTTTGCAAGCGGGGGACACCATGGACCTTACGTCTGCGCTGAAGGCCATGATGATCAACTCCGGCAACGATGCGGCTCAGGCAATCGCTGAATCGTTGGGCTCCACGGTCAAGGAAGCCCTTGCGTCCAAGGACGGCGTCAATCAGGATGAGATTCCGAGCAGTGCCTACGATGCTTTCATTTACGCGATGAATCTCAAGGCGCAGGAACTCGGCATGACCGATGCTAAGTTCTGCAATCCCCACGGTCTTGACTACGATCAATACAAGGGGGATATGCAATGCAGCGCGCGCGATGTTTACAAGATGACAGCCGCCGCCATGCAGTACGACACGTTCCGCTCGATTGTCAAAACGACCAAAGATTCCATTTCGGTGACTCGAAACAACGCTAAGGCTACCGTTAAGCTTGAGAGCACCGATAGCCTTTTGAGCGGGAAGACCTCGTGCATTGGCGTTAAGACGGGCTTCACCAACAAGGCGGGAAACTGTTTCTCGGGTGCTTGGAATTGGAACGGCAAGACGCTCTATACCATCGTTTTAGGGTCCACGAGCCATAGCCAGCGTTTTGACGATGCCCAAGCGCTCTACGATTGGGTCGACTCCCATCAGGTCGATTACTCCCTTGCCCATGCTTCCGAGAAGATCGACTGCACTATAAACGGCACGAAGATTTCCGCTCCCGTTGTGGCAACGGTGGCCAACAAGGCTTGGAACGATGTTACTTTCAAGGCGACTATCGCAGACCCCACTCAAAAAGTTTCCGTATTTGCGCTTTCGGGCAACATCAGCCAAGAAGCTACTTTCGATGACGTCTCAGGTGATGTTCATGTTGGAGACAAGGTCGGTACGCTGACCTTCTACCAGCACAATAAGGAGATTGCTCACGTTGACATCGTTGCCGCCGAGAATTGCGCGGCTCCCAGCTTCTTTGACGGTATCGGTATCTTTTTTGGACGCATAGCTTCCTTCTTCGGGGGCCAAAGCGATCAGGCTCAAAGCGCCTTGCTCAACAAGACGCCACTGCTTTACGGCGAATAAATGCATCATCTGCACGTGGTAGTATCGAATGCAAGAGTTCGTTGCTTTCAACGGCTTGCTTAGGAGGAATTATGGCACTTTGCCCAGTTTGCAATAACGAGGTATCCAGCGACGCTGAGCGCTGCCCCTTGTGCGGCTATCACTTTCAGCAGGGTACGCAGGCTTTTCAGGTTGTTAGCATCGACGATCTGGACGCGAGCGTTCCTTCCGAAACCAGCGGGGTGCCCACGCTTACCGTAAGGTATTCCTCGGGACGTCAGGAGGGATTGGTTTACAACCTCGATAAGGATGAACTTCTTATCGGTCGAAGCCCTAAGTGCGATATCTTCCTTAACGATATGACCGTTTCTCGTTCTCATGCACGCTTGCAACGCATGGGGTCCGATTGGTCTATCAAGGACTGCCAATCCTACAATGGTCTTTGGGTTAACAATCAGGCCGTTGAACACGTCCTGCTTAAAGATGGCGACGTAATTCAAATCGGTTGCTTTATTCTTAAGTTCGAGAAATAAGTCCCCGCTGCACGATGGGGATAGCTCGAGTATTCGTTTGGACATCTTTTCACCTACAGAAGAAGAGGTAGACTTCATGCAGCTCCTTTCAGGAAACGAGGCTATTGCGCGCGGTGCATGGGAGGCTGGTTGTCATATCGGCGCCGCTTACCCTGGAACGCCATCAACGGAAACGATGGAGGCCTTTGCCAAGTACCCCGAGGTTTATGCCGAATGGGCCAATAACGAGAAAGTGGCGCTTGAAGTTGCCATGGGCGCAAGCACTGCGGGTGCGCGTGTTCTCGTTACCATGAAGCATGTGGGCGTTAACGTCTGTGCCGATCCTTTGTTCACTGCTGCCTACACGGGCGTTAACGGCGGTGTCCTCATTTTGGCGGCCGATGACCCCGGGATGTTCTCCTCCCAAAACGAGCAGGATTCGCGTTATTACGCCATGGCTGCTCAGGTTCCCATGCTTGAGCCTTCCGATTCTGCCGAGGCCCTTGCTTTTGCTCGAGCTGCCTTCGATTTGTCGGAGCGTTTCGACACGCCGTACTTTATTCGCTCTAATGTTCGAATCTCGCACACCAAGACCCCTGTTGAGCTTGGTGAGCGTGTTGAGGTTCCGGTAAAGGATTACGACACCGATCCCTCCAAATACGTTATGATGCCCGCTTTTGCAAAGCCTCGTCGTAAGGTTTTGGCTGCGCGCGTTAAGGAATTGAGCCGCTGGGTGGAAGAGTGCGAGTTCAATCGCGTTGAGATGAAATCCAAGGAAATCGGCATCATCTGTGCTGGCTCCCAGTACCAGCATGTTCTTGAAGCTGCCCCTGAGGCCTCTATTCTCAAGTTGGGCGTGACCTGGCCTTTACCTGCTCAGATGCTTCAGGAATTCGCATCCAACGTTGAGCGTTGCTACGTGGTTGAGGAGGCGTCTACCTATCTTTCCGACCAGGTGAAGGCCGCAGGCGTTGTTCTGGATGAATTCGATACTCCGCTTCCTTCTGTTGGCGAGGTTCATCCTTGCGATATTTCCATTTCCTTGGGCAAAACTCAGCCTGAGCATTTGCCCATCCAGGAAGATGTGCCTGGTCGCCCGCCCGCTTTCTGCTGCGGTTGCCCTCATCGCATCGTTTTCAAGGAGCTTTCCCGCATGCGCGCCATCGTGACCGGCGACATCGGATGTTACACGCTCGGCGCCCTTCCGCCGCTGTCCGCTATGGATACCACGCTTGATATGGGCGCTTCCGTTTCCATGGCTCATGGTTTCGAGCTCGCTCTGGACCGTAAGTCCGACTTGAAGCGCCGTCGTCCCGTTGTGGCCGTCATAGGCGATTCCACCTTCGCACATTCCGGCTTGTCCAGCTTGCTTTCGACTGTTTACAACAAGGGTGCGGGCACGGTCTGCATACTTGATAACCGCACCACTGCAATGACCGGCCAGCAGGGCAATCCCTTCAATGGCGTAACTTTGCAAAACCGCGAATCCAACGAGCTCAATCTCCCTGCAATTCTTGAGGCGCTGGGCGTCGATAAGGTTCATCAGGTGGATTCCTATGATCTCAAGGCTGTGCGTAGCACCTTGAAGGAAGCAACCCAGGCAAACGATAGGCTCGATGTCATCATCTTCCAGCGACCTTGCGTTTTGCTCGACAAGTCGAAAAAACCCACCTTCGAGATTAACGAGAATTGCACCGGTTGCGGCGTTTGCTCGACGCTTGGCTGCCCTGCCATCAGCGTGGACGCTGAAACCGGCAATGCCGTTATCGACCAGACCCAATGCATTGCCTGCAACCAGTGCGCTCAGTACTGCCGCTTCGACGCTATCGGTCCTAAGGAGTAACCATGTCCGAGAATCAGGTATTCACCATTTTGCTTTCCGGCGTAGGCGGCCAGGGTACCATCACGGCGGCCGATATGCTTGCCAAGGTTGCGTGCGCAGCTGGCCTTGAATGTAAGGTTTCTGAAATTCACGGCATGGCTCAGCGCGGCGGCGATGTCACCACCGTAGTGCGTTTCGGTGAAAACGTGCACACCATGGTCTGCGATGAGGGCTGTGCCGACAACCTTGTTTCCTTCGAAATCGTAGAGACCCTGCGCAACCTTCATTTCCTTAAGAAAGATGGCGTCATGGTCGTTAACGATGAGATGATTACGCCACTGCCTGTGCTCATCGGCAACGGCACGATGCCTGAGCATGCTCGTGAGCGCCTTGCTGAAGCCGGGGCAACGCTTATCCCTGCATCGCAGATTGCACGTGATGCAGGCACGGCAAAGTGCGCTAACGTCGTATTACTTGGGGCTTTGGCTCAAAGTTTGCCCTTCGAGCCCGAGCTATGGGAAGAAGTCATTAGCAACAAGGTTCCACCTAAGACGATCGATATCAACCTTGAGGCTTTCCGCAAGGGTTACACCTACAAGCAAGCAAAATAGCTTTAGATCAGGCTTCGAATTTGCAGTCTATTATCACTGAGAACCTTGCGCCCCGAAGAGTTGGCAGGCTTGCCCCCAGCCCCTCGGGGCGTTTGCATATGGGTAACATCCTATCTTTTCTTATTGCCGCCCTAAGCTGCGAACATCTTGTGCTTAGAGTGGAGGATCTTGACCCTCAGCGCTCCAAGAGGGAGTACATCGATCAGCTTTTCCGCGACTTGGAGTATTTGGGTTTTGAATGGGAAGGGCCGGTGCTTTACCAGTCAAAGCGTACAGGCTTCTATCGTGAGGCATTTACCCGATTGAACGAAAAAGCTCTTGTTTACCCTTGCTTTTGCACAAGAGCCGATTTGCACAGCGCCAATGCTCCTCATTTTGGAGAAGAATTCGTCTATCCAAATACCTGCCGTCATATGTCTTGCAGGAAACGCTCAGCCCTTATGGAGGCAAGCAATTCGCCAGGAGCTCGCAAACCGGCGTGGCGTCTTGAGGTCCAAGATGGGGATATTTCCTTCTATGATTTGCTGCAAGGCAGGCAGTCCTGGAATCTTGCCCAATCTTCAGGTGACTTCATTGTTCGTCGGTCTGATGGCGTCTTCGCCTATCAGCTTGCGGTGGTTGTAGATGATGCGGCTCAAGGGGTTACGCGTGTTGTCAGAGGAGTGGATCTTCTTTCTTCGGCCCCTCGGCAGCTGTATTTGCAACAGCTTCTTGATTGTCGGCAGATGGAATATGGTCATGTCCCTCTGCTGGTTAACGAAGAGGGCGTTCGTTTATCAAAGCGCAATGCCGACGCTAGCTTGGCCTACCTCATCGATGATAAGCGTATGAGCCCGGAGCGGATTTTTGGTCATCTTGCTTATTTGTGCGGTATCGTCCCCGAGGCTGCTTCCATGGGCATAGGAGAATTGAAAAAATATGCTCGCCTTGATTCGTTGAAGAACAAGACGAGCTTTGTTTGGGAAAGCATAGAATAGATTGCTTCTAGCTGGGCACGAGCATTGAAGCAGGGGAGAAATGTAAAGAGACTTCTAGGTGCTGAATTTTGCAGCCTTATTGCTTCGTCTACATCAAAGCACGAACTCTGTCGGAGGTACTGATCGAGGAAGAGGATTCGTTGGTGTTGAAGTAGAGCGTGTTCCCGTAGAAGTCGACGCCTTCAATCTCGTAGCCTTGCTTGCTTAGCTGCAAGGTGGCGCTTGCGTCCACGAGTGACTTGTTTGCACGATATAAGGTATTGCCATTAGCGATGGCGTTAGCAACCGAACCGATTCTGAAGCGGAGGATGACGTTGCGGTTGGTACGGTAGTTGCCGGCAGACTTTTTGTAGCGTTTGTCCGATTGATCGGAAACGGGAAGGTAGAGGTAGCCTGCATGGTAGGCGATATCCTGCTTGCCGCGTCCGCTGGATTTGCCAGCATTGAAGGTTTCCTTGCTCGAGCTGAAAACCCCCTTCGGGATATAGATGCTATCAGGTAGTTCAACCCTGAATTTGCTCACGTAGTTAACGGTGACATCAAGTGCAGAGGGATCGTTGGTGGGGGCGCTGAAAACGTAGCAGGTGCAGTATGCTGCGCCTGATGCATAAGATCTACCATTGCGGGCAATAAATTTTTTGCTAGAGGCATCATAGGTGATGCCTCTAGGCGTGAAGCTGCATTTCCATGAACCCAGCTTTCCCCAATTTAGGAAGTTGGCAGGGTCATAGTTAGCGGCATCAACTGCTGCGGCATCGGGGATGTAGATGGTTCGAATGCTGTTGTCGTCATCGTTGCTTGTGGGAATGTAGAGGCGGGTTCCGGCGCCATCAGGAATGCAGCAGCATCCGTTTGCGTGGCCTGTCCAGCACGTACCTCCCTTGGGAGAGCTTGTGCCCATCCAATCATCGCCAAAAGCCACAACCAGTTTAAACTGACCCTGTGAAGTAGCGGATAGGGGAGCGGAGAAGATTGCGCTCACGCCATGCAGGTTATCGCTGTCAGTTGCTTTGACAACGTACATCCTCTTGTTAACCGAGTCGATTGCAAGAGCTTGGGTCTCATTGCAATCGAAAGCGTACTGTTTTAGCGCGCTTTTATCTGCGGGTTTCGTTTTAATGCCGTTGTAGCCAGGGCAAGCATTCGCCGCTATTGCGAATTGCTCATCGGTAAGCCCATCGATGATGTCCACTGCAGATTTGAAGGTGGAACCTTTCACGTAGATGAGCTTGCCCATGCTCACGCTTTTCATATTGCAGTTGAGCATGATCTTCGAGCGAACAAGCTGGGTCGCATTTGCGCCGTAGCTTCGAGCCTCTGCGGTGCTGGGAAGCGCTGCCGCCGTACCAAAGCTTGCTGCGAAAGCGAGGGCAGCAGACGTTGCACCTGCTGCCTTAAGGAAATCGCGTCGATTGATCAAGTTCTTGTTTTCCATTGCCACCTCGTAAAAACGTGCGCTTAGATGGTGAAACTGCGAATGCGATCCGCGATTCCGTTTTTACCCTCGTTGGTTGCCATAAAGATGGTGTTGCCGATGCAATCGAAGCCCTCGAACTCAAAGCCCTGTGTGTTGTACTTCACGGAGCGATCGAACAAGGCTCGATTGAAGGGATAGCGATAAGCGACCCGGCTGGCCCTTTTCTTCTTGGCCATCTGCGATTTGTATTTTGATTTCTGGGAAGCGACGCTGCCGATTTTCCAGCGCACGAGTACGTTCTTCTGAACGCTTCCATCGTATTTGCCGCTTGTGGTGTTGCTATACGCAACGTAGAGGTTTTCACCGTCGTAGCACATGTCCTGGCGGCTCCATGAGGTAGTCTTGCATTTATAAGCGCTGCTCTTCAGGATGCCCGCAGGAGCTGTTACGTATTTGGGTACCTCGACCTCCCAGCGAGCAATGTAATGAGCGCTCTTTACATGTGTGGTGCCGGTCGTCTTCGACGTGGGGATTTTGAAGGTGAAGCACTTCATGAAATGGTTTCCGTTTTTCTTGGAAATACCATTACGGGAAATGACGCATTTGGAAGTGCGGTCGTAGGAAAGGCCACGGGGCTTGCAGGCTATCTTGTCGAAGGAGTCGCATACCCAGGTGCTTTTCTTCACACCGGTGCTGGGTTTTGAGGCGTCGGGGATGTAGATAACGCGAATGTTCTTGGAATCGGTGGCAATAAGAAGACGCGTGCCCTTGCCCGTTGGAATGCAGGTCATGCTGTTGGCATGCTTGAGCCAGCTTTTGGAGTACTTGCCCACTACCGTCCAGCTGTTGCCGTTGGTGGCGGTCATGGGGCAGGAAAGGACGAAGACTCCGCCTCCGGAAATGGTGCGCGTGATGTAGTAGCGCTTGTTCACTTCGTCAACGGCCATCGCTTGAATATCGCGGCAGTTGTAAGTTTTGCCCTTGTACTTGAAGCTCTTCATGTTTTTGGTGGCCGCGCGATTGCATGCATCAAGAAGAACCTTGGAGCGGAACGTCGAGCTGTAGTTGGTACCATAGGTTTTTGAGGCGGCGAACGCCTCGGTGGGTTCGGTTGCGGCTGCGGAGCCTGCAACGAGTAGGCTAGCTGCTGTGACTCCAGATAGCTTGAAGAAGCTACGACGGTCAAGGCTGATAGTCATATAATTCCCTTCTTCCCGGCGAGACAGTTGCTTTTGCGCGCAAAACATTAAAGACCGCATTGCAGCTGGCTCGCGTTCAGATATTTTATTTTACCAGTTCTTCGGTTAGCACGCTTGCTCATACGTAAGTTCGCTAAAGCCTTTCAATACGTTTTACCTGGTGAGCGTAGGTTTGGTTAAATCTTGTGGATTCTTTTTCGCCGCTGAATGTTCCCAGTTTCCGCGTGTGGTGATAAATTCATCGTTTAAGCATGATTTGTCGCACGAGCAAAGGAGTAGTTGATGGCGCGTCCAATGACTATGGCCGAAAAGATTTTGGCCGCCCATGCTGGACTGGAGGAAGTCGTTCCGGGGCAATTGATCGAATGCGATCTTGACTTGGTTCTGGCCAACGACGTTACCGCCCCCATTGCAATTAAGAAAGTGGCCGAAATCGGCGTCGACAAGGTGTTCGACCCTGAGCGCGTGCTGCTTGTTCCCGATCATTACACGCCTAACAAGGATATCGCCGCCGCTGAGCAGGCTAAGATCACCCGTGAGTTCGCGCGTGCGCAAGGTATCACCCATTATTGGGAGGTTGGTTGCGTGGGCGTTGAGCATGCGCTTCTTCCTGAGCAGGGCGTGGTTACGGCAGGCGATCTGATCATTGGCGCCGATTCCCATACCTGCACCTATGGTGCTCTTGGCGCGTTTTCGACCGGCGTAGGATCAACCGATGCCGGCGTGGGCTTTGCCACGGGTAAGGCTTGGTTCAAGGTACCCGAATCGATTCTGTTCAAGATTGACGGCAAGCTCAACCCTGGCGTGACCGGCAAGGACATCATCCTGCATATTATCGGCATGATCGGCGTTGATGGCGCGCTGTATCGCGCTATGGAGTTCACCGGCTCCACTATCGCCGCACTTCCCATGGACGAGCGCTTGACCATTTCCAATATGGCTATCGAGGCCGGCGGCAAGGCTGGCTTGATTCCCGTCGACGAGGTAACACGCGAGTATCTTACTGGCAGGTCCGAACGTCCTTGGGTTGAGTATCACTCCGACGAGGGCGCTGAGTATGCCAAGGTCTACGAGATTGACGCTTCTACCATCCAGCCTACGGTCGCATGGCCTCATCTCCCCTCCAACACAAAGCTGGTTGCCGACTCCCGTGCGGTCAAGATCGATCAGGCTGTCATTGGATCTTGCACCAACGGACGCCTTGACGATATGCGTCAGGCAGCTGCGGTTCTCAAGGGCCACAAAATTCACCCCGATGTTCGCTGCATAATCATCCCCGCTACCCAGTGGGTGTATCGCAAGTGTATCGAAGAGGGCCTCATGGAGATCTTCCTCGATGCGAACTGCGCTATCTCGGCTCCCACCTGCGGGCCCTGCCTTGGCGGCCATATGGGTATCCTTGCCAAGGGCGAGCGCGCCGTTGCGACGACCAACCGCAACTTCGTTGGTCGTATGGGGCATCCCGAGTCCGAGGTCTATCTGTCCTCGCCTGCGGTTGCGGCGGCATCGGCCGTACTCGGCCATATCGGTTTGCCCGAGGATCTTGACTAGGAAAGGGGAGCGTTTTTCATGGAATTCAAAGGTACTGTTTATCGTTGCGGTCGTGACATCGACACCGACGTCATCATCCCCGCTCGTTATTTGACCACGTCCGATCCCGCAGAGCTTGCCAAGCATTGCATGGAGGACCTTGATACCGAGTTCGTCAACAAGGTAAAGAAGGGAGACATCATCGTTGCCGACGAGAATTTCGGCTGCGGGTCCTCGCGCGAGCATGCGCCCATCGCCATCAAGGCGAGCGGTATCGATGTGGTTATCGCGAAGAGCTTTGCGCGCATTTTCTACCGAAATTGCATCAACATCGGTTTGGCCATCATCGAATGCCCCGAGGCCGTTGACGGCATCAGTAACGGGGATGTGGTTTCCGTTGACGCCGACAAGGGCCTTATTACCAACGAAACGACCGGCGCCGTATTCCAGGCGCAGCCATTCCCCGAGTTCCTGCAGGAGATCATCTCCCAAGGTGGTTTGGTGCCTAGGTGGCAGAAGAAGCTTGGGATCAAATAAGCTTCCAGCTTGACGACACGAATGAAATGCCCTCCTTTCCAACCGTGAAGGAGGGCATTTTTATACGAGGTTCTCGGTGATCGCGAATTCCAGCGTTTCGCCGGAAAGCTGGAAGAGGAGCTTTTTCATGTCCTCCTCGAAGGCATTTCCCGAGATAACCAGATCAAAGGTAACCGTTGGGGAGTCCTTCTCGGTTTGCACCGGGGTCATACGGTCCATGTTGAAGCCATGGTCCCCGATCATGCTCAAAATCGCGCTCATGGCGTTGGGCTTATTCTCGCGCGTTACGCGCACTTTCACCGCATAGCCTGGTTTGCTTACCAGTTCGTGGCCGTTCACCTGCGAAAACGCGTCGTCGCACCAATCGTAGATCAAGCCATATTGATACATACGGCTTGCTTCCATGACTTTTTTGACAACGGCTAGATACTCGGGACGGATTTCTTCTTCAACCTGCGATCCCAAGGTCTCCAGGATGCTTGCCTCGCGATCTGCGCGATAGATGGTGAGGTTCCCCGATTCGAGTTTGCTTTGCGCCACCTGGTGGGAGCAAGCCATTCGTTTGATCAAGAGCTCCTTGATCTGCTGATCGGTCTTGTCGATTTCTTTTCTAATAAGGTCCAGATCCATCCTTGTTTCCTTGCAGAAGCTAATTTTGACGACATCCATTATAGATTGAGCGTCGAGCAAACTGGTACTATGGGAAAGTTATGAAAACGAAAGGTCGAACTTATGGCGAATTACAAAATCTGTACTCTTCCCGGTGACGGTATCGGTCCTGAGATCATGGTTGAAGGCATCAAGGTCCTTGATGCGGTGGGCGCTAAATACGGCGTTAGCTTCGAATACGAAAATGCCTTGATCGGTGGCTGCGCCATCGACGCAACGGGTGAGCCTCTGCCTCAGGCTTCCCTTGATTGCGCGAAGGCGAGCGATGCAGTTCTTCTTGCCGCGGTGGGCGGCCCTAAGTGGGACACCACCGATTCTTCCAAGCCTCGCCCCGAGCAGGGTCTGCTCAAGATCCGTAAGGAGCTTGGTCTTTACACCAATCTTCGCCCTGTTCAGATTTTCAATGCCCTCTCCGGTGCCTCTACCTTGAAGCCCGAGGTTATCGATGGCGTCGATTTGGTTATCGTGCGCGAGCTCACCGGCGGCCTGTACTTCGGCAAGCGCGAGCGCTTTTTCGACGAGGAAGGCGCAGGTTCCAACGGCACCAAGGGCCAGCGTGCTGTTGACACTCTTGAGTATCGCGAATACGAGGTCGAGCGTATCGCACGTCAGGCTTTTGAAGCGGCAAAGACTCGTCGTGGCTGTGTTCATTCGATCGACAAGGCTAATGTGCTCGACACCTCCCGCATGTGGCGCGAGGTCGTTCATCGTATTCATGATGAGGAATACCCTGAGGTCGAGCTTCACGACATGCTCGTCGACAACACTGCTATGCAGCTGATCAACTGCCCCAAGCAGTTCGACGTCGTCGTAACCGAGAATATGTTCGGCGACATTCTTTCCGATGAGGCCGCCCAGATTACAGGTTCGCTCGGCATGCTTGCTAGCGCTTCCTTGGGCGACGGCGTTGCACTGTACGAGCCTTCCCATGGCTCTGCTCCCGATATCGCAGGTCAGGGCATTGCCAACCCTCTTGCACAGATTCTTTCCGTTGGCATGATGCTCCAGTACAGCTTCGGTATGGCTGATGCGGCAGCAGACATTACCCGTGCGATCACCGAGGTTCTTGACGAGGGCTGGCGCACCGGCGACATCAAGGACGATACAACTCCCGCAGACAAGATCGTCGGCACGGTTGCCATGGGCGATCTTGTTGCCGCTCATCTGTAATTCGTGTTCGGTACTTACCGAAGTAAATTTTGCAAAGGAGAATGCTAGTGGCATTCGTGAAGAAACCCGTCAAGGGCATGCAGGATTTCCTGCCCAGCGATATGCGTTTGCGCGAGAGCGTCATCTCGATGATCAAGGAATCGTATGCGCGATACGGCTTCATGCAGATCGAGACTCCTGTCATGGAGCATCTTTCCAATCTGCAATCCAAGCAGGGCGGCGACAACGAGAAGCTTATTTTCCAGATTCTCAAGCGTGGTCGCGACCTTGAGAAGGGCGCTCGGGCCGTAGGGGAGTGCGACGATGGGCGCGAGGCTGCTGCAAAGATTCGTGCGGCGTGCTCCGATTCCGGCTTGCGCTACGATTTGACGCTCCCTCTTTCCCGTTACTATGCGAACAATAAAGAGGAGCTTCCCAATCCCTTCAAGACTCTTCAGATTGGTAGCGTATGGCGCGCCGACAACCCTCAGAAGGGTAGGTTCCGTCAGTTCACGCAGTGCGACATCGACATCTTGGGCGACGACTCCATCCTCGCCGAGATCGAGCTTGTGAGCGCTACGAGCGATATGCTCAAGAAGATTTTGGAGCCGTGCAAGGTCGAGGGTCTGACTGTGCACGTCAACGATCGCTCCATCTTGAAGGCTGCCGCATTGAAGGCGGGCTTTGACGAGGAAGCCATAGGTTCCGTGCTCATCACCTTGGATAAGTTCGACAAGATCGGCTTCGACGGCGTTGCCGCTGAACTGGTCGATCGTGGCTTTGACGCCGACATGGTTGAGCGCTATGTCAGTCTTTATAGGGATTACGACCCTAAAATCGATTGCAAGGAGTTTTGCTCCGAGCTGGGCGAGTACCTTGAGGATGGCGTTTCGGCCTCTCTCGACGAGATCATCGCCTGTGCTAAAACTTTAGTCGGTGACGGCGTGAGCATCGTCTTCGACCCAACGCTTGTTCGCGGTATGGGTTATTACACCGGTCCCATTTTCGAGGTTTCCGTTGATGGCTACGGTTTTTCCATTGCGGGTGGCGGACGATACGACAAGATGATCGGTA
This sequence comes from Escherichia coli, assembly GCA_963591685.1. Classification (GTDB taxonomy): domain Bacteria; phylum Actinomycetota; class Coriobacteriia; order Coriobacteriales; family Eggerthellaceae; genus Anaerotardibacter. Next base: position 603 of record CAVAUO010000008.1, on the reverse strand, counting down.
AGTTCTGCGGAGAGGATGTGTGCGCTGTCGGTTTCTCCATCGGCTTCGAGCGCATCATCACCATCCTCAAAGATTTCGGTGTTGGCTCAGGCTTGTCCGATAGCGGGGCTACCGTATTCCTTCTTGATAAGAAGGTTACGCTCGAAAAGAAGATGGAGATCTTCGCCAAGGCACGGGATTTGCGTGCAGAGGGAAAGATCGCCAGCGTACAGCCTTTGAAGAAGAACGCCAAAAGACAGATTTCGGCTCTTGAGGCGCAGGGATTCACCGATTTTGAAAAGGTTTACGCGGATTAAGTCTGTTCGAATCCGACAAGGTTCATCGCTTGCGCCTTCTTGCATGGCGATTGCGCGGTCGTATAATAAGAAAATTGCAATTGAAGAAGCATCGATGGCGCTCCGTGCGCTTTCGAACGAGGAGAATAAGGATACGATGACTGACTTTATCAACAAGTACAGTATGCACTCCCACACTTGCGGCGAGCTTCGTCGGGAAGACGTGGGCACTGAAGTCACTTTGTGCGGATGGGCTTGGCATAATCGCGATCACGGCGGCTTGATCTTCGTCGACCTGCGTGACCGTGAGGGGTATACCCAGGTCGTC
>CAVAUO010000007.1:0-23152 GCA_963591685.1 Escherichia coli | reverse complement strand
ATGAACATCGACCGCCTTATCCCCCGCATCATCGCGAGCTGCGTGCTCGCGGCCTGTTGCACGCTTGCCGCAGGCGCCCTTTCGGGCTGCAGCAGCGATGCCCAGGACGCCACATCGGACACCGAACAAGCCCAAACGACCGAGGATTCCCAGCAAGACTCCCAACAAGATTCCATAACGGCCCACGGATCCACCTACGAGAAGGCGGAAACCGTAACGGCCACCACAACGCTAACCGGCGAAACAACGGCGATTGCGGTTGAGGAATGGCTGAAAAACCCTTCCGGTAGAAGCAAGATAGACGACGTTTCCACCTTGCAACAGATAAGCTCGGACGATGAGTCCATAACATTCACCAACGACGGAAACAAAATCACCTGGCAGACCAACGGCCAAGACGTGCATTACACCGGCATCACCGACCAGGAGCTGCCTTTCAGCCTTAGCTATACCTACGAGCTCGACGGGAAAGAAGTGGATTCCCAAAAGCTGAAGAACGCCACCGGCCATCTGAAGATCTTCATCACTTACAAAAACAACACCTCAGGCACCGTGAGCGCCGGTGGCAACAGCTACTCGGTAAAGCAACCCTATGCCATGGCGACATTGGTCTCCTTCGATGCCGAGCATGCCGAAAACGTGGAAGTGGACAACGGCCAAGTGATCGACCAGGAGGGCACATTCATCGCCGCGGGGCTCGCCATGCCGGGCCTGGCTGACTCCCTCGAACTTTCCGACACGCTGGAACTGCCCGAGCAGGTAACGATAGAGGCGGATGTGACCGGCTTCGACATGCCCGACATCACCACCATGGCTTCCAACCAGACGCTCAGCATGTTCGACGAGAAAACAAGCGACGACGTAAGCTCCAAAGTAGACGAGCTCTTCGACAAGCTCAGCTCCATCAAAAAAGCCACCAAGCAGCTAAGTCAAGGAACCACAAGTCTGAACAAGGCGCTCTCCGCCATTAACGCTGGGCAAGAAAAGCTGAACGCGGCCTTCCCCAATGCGAGCGAAGGATTAAGCAAGCTCGCCACAGCTGCAAGCGGAGCTACGCAACTTACCGACAGCGCAAAGCAAAAGCTCGAAAACGACGCTTCCGCACAGGCGGAAATGGAAAAACAGCTCGATTCCTTGAAAGAACAGCTTAAGAAGCTAAAAAGCATAAGCACTTTCGGCATGGACGAGGATCAAAAGAAGGAGCTATCGGCCACCATCGACGAGCTGGAGAAAAGCCTGTCGGAGCTCGAGCAAGCGCTCAACGAAAGTCAAAGCGCAAGAACCGAAGCCAGCAGCGCCCTAGCCAAAGCCAGCGAAACAACCACCCAGGTAAGCAACGGGCTCGCGTCCGCCGCGGAGGGCTTAAAGCAGATACAAGCTGGCTACGAGCAACTTGGCAAAGCCACGGCAAAACTCAGCAAAGCTTCGAAAAAGCTAAGCCGTGGCACCTCGCAGATGAGCAAAAGCGTTGCCAAGGCGATCAAGAAAGCCCACAGCGGCATCAACGAAAAATTAGATTTAGTGCAGGCTCTTTCCAAATACGCCGATGACGAAGGCGCCTTCTGCGGCAACGCCAGCGACATGCCGGCCACCACCACCTTCGTGCTTACCGCAAAAGCCGACGCATAGGCACCAAAGCGCCCAAGACTGCCTGCCGGTGCTGTAACATCACAAGCACTTACAACCCATCGCTAAGGACTAACCGAGTTGAAACGTTGCTTGCTTGTGGGCGCCGCGCCTTCAAAACATATCGGCCTAGACCTGCTTTTGGGCAGTCTCAGATTTGATGCCGCGTATGCCGTGGACGGAGGATTCGCCGCCCTCGCCGATCGCGAAATCGAGGCAAACAAGGTGTTCGGCGATTTCGACTCTCTGGGCTACAAGCCCAAACACCCCTGCGTGCGCAGCTTCGATTCCCACAAAGATTTCACCGACATGGACCTTGCCATCCAAGAGGCCAAAGCCGATGGCTTCGATGAGCTTGTCCTATGCAACGCCTTCGAGGGAAGAATCGATCACACGCTAGGGAACCTGCAGCTGCTGATGAAGTTCGCCGCGCAGGGGCAGCGCATCTGGGGCGCAAACGATGAGTTCGCCATTGTGCCCCTGATGGCTCCCGGCCCCTTCTCGTGCTTGAGCTTTTCCGCCGGCGCCAAAGGAACCTGCTCGGTCATCAATCATAGCGACCTGGCAAAAGGGGTGAACGAGGAAGGTCTTGAGTACAGCATCAACGGCGGCATCGCTGAAAACAAGAGCCTCTGGGGAATATCCAACGAGCTTATCGGCACACCCGCGAGCATAAGCATCGAGCGCGGGTCGGCATGGGTGTTCTTTCCTTTGGAAGAACTGCCTCGTGCGAAATACGGCGAACGCGCGCCCCGCGAGCAAGTACAATAGAGCCACATACATTGGGGAGCTTGGCCGCCTTTTGCGCTGCCCGGCTGAGAGGAAGCATGGCTTCGACCCATCGAACCTGATATGGATAATGCCAACGAAGGGAGCTTGCGATGACGCAAGATCATCTTGTCACCCAAATCGATTATGCCCGTGCGGGCCAGATCACACCCCAAATGGAGGCGGTGGCCGCCAAAGAAGGCCGCGACCCCGAATCCATCCGTGAAGGCGTGGCGCGCGGCGTCATCGCCATCCCTGCCAATATCCACCACACAAGCCTAAGCCCCGAAGGCGTGGGCGAGGGCCTGCGCACCAAGGTCAACGTCAACCTTGGCATCTCCGGCGACCTGATGAACGAGGAGATGGAGCTCGAGAAGGTGCGCATCGCGCTTGAGCTGGGTGCCGAGGGCATCATGGATCTTTCCAACCACGGCAAGACCCAGGCTTTCCGCACCAAGCTTATCGGCATGAGCCCCGCCATGATCGGCACCGTGCCCATGTACGATGCCATCGGCTACCTGGAAAAGCCGCTCATCGGCATCAAGGCCGCCGACTTCTTGGACGTGGTGCGCCGCCATGCTGAAGATGGCGTCGACTTCGTGACCATCCATGCCGGCATCAACCGCCGCACGATCGAGAGCTTTAAGGAAACAGGCCGCTTGATGAACATCGTCAGCCGCGGCGGTTCGCTCCTTTTCGCCTGGATGGAGGCAACCGGAAACGAGAACCCCTTCTACGAACACTATGACGAGCTGCTCGAAATCCTGCACGAGCACGACGTGACCATCAGCCTGGGCGATGCCATGCGTCCCGGCTGCAATTACGATGCAACCGACGCCGGACAGATCAGCGAGCTCATTGAGCTGGGCAAGCTCACCAAGCGCGCCTGGGATGCGGGCGTCCAGGTGATGGTGGAAGGTCCCGGCCACATGGCCATCGACGAGATTGCCGCCAATATGAAATTCCAGAAGAGGCTTTGCCACGGCGCACCCTTCTACGTACTCGGGCCCCTGGTAACCGACATCGCGCCTGGCTACGACCACATCACCGCGGCCATCGGCGGCACCATCGCGGCAAGCTCGGGCGCCGACTTCCTGTGCTACGTCACCCCGGCTGAGCATCTGCGCCTGCCCGATGCCGCCGACGTGCGCGAAGGTTTGGTGGCAACCAAGATCGCCGCGCATGCAGCCGACATCGCCAAGGGCGTGCCCCATGCGCGCGACGTGGACAACCGTATGAGCGATGCACGCCGCCGCATGGACTGGGAGGAAATGTTCAGCCTGGCCATCGATCCGGTAAAGCCCCGCGAGTATTTTGAGAGCGCTCCCCCTTCGACCGAGGGCACCTGCACCATGTGCGGCAAGATGTGCGCGGTTCGCACCGTCAACCAGATCATGGACGGACTCACCATCGACCTGGGCGAGGAAATGGCCAATAGGAACTAGGCCTATAAACAGCTCAGCCTCCAAAACTAGCCAAAGGCGCAAATAGGCGCTTAGCTGAACTTCCTAAAAGATAATTAAGGGTATCTAATATGAAATGCGCATTGACCATTGCTGGATCAGATTCAAGCGGCGGTGCCGGCATCCAGGCCGACATCAAAACGATGAGCGCTCTTGGCGTCTATGCCGAAAGCGTCATCACCGCCCTTACCGCACAAAACACGCTCGGAGTCCAAGGGGTCGAGCCCACGTCGCCCACGTTCGTGCGCGCTCAAATGGATAGCGTGTTTGCCGACATACGCCCTGACGCTGTCAAGATCGGCATGCTCGCAAACGCGCAAATCGTCCATGCGGTAGCCGCCGGCCTTAAGGCTCATCAGGCACGCAACATCGTCGTCGACCCGGTTATGGTGGCAACCAGTGGCGATGCCCTTGCCGAAGATTCAACCGTTGCCGCCCTCGACGAGCTCTTGAGCATCGCCGCGCTTGCAACGCCCAACATCCCCGAGGCCGAAGTGTTGTCCGGCATGTACATTCAGAGCAGAGAAGATATGACCGAGGCTGCCAAGCGCATTTGCGAAACCAAGACCTGCCCCGCCGTGCTGGTAAAGGGCGGACACCTGGATAAGGTGGCCGACGACGTCCTCGTAACAGCTTCAGGTGAAGAGATCTGGTTCTCCCATGAGCGCATCGCAACCGAAAACACCCACGGCACCGGCTGCACTCTGTCCTCGGCCATCGCATCCTATCTTGCCCTGGGCAAAAACCTGCCCGACGCCATCAATCTCGCGAAAGAATACTTAACGGGCGCCCTTGCAAACGACCCGCACTTAGGCCACGGTCACGGCCCTGTGAACCATCTTTGGATGACATCCGGAGCACAGAGCTAACCCCCTAAGAGTCCGCCCATCTCCGGATCGCCCAATCTCCAAGGCGAAGCGCGCATCCCGCAAAGCATTTCACACCCAGCAAGCCTTAAACCAAAACGGCATCGCATCCGCGCTTGGATGCGATGCCGTTTTCCTTATTAAAGATTCTTAGCCTAAAGAGCAGGCAAGCCGTCGATCCAGGCAGCAAGCTCATCCTCTGCCAAGGGAACACTTACCAGCTTGTGGCGCGAGGCCTCGCCGCGCAAAAGTTCGCATGCGCTCTTTGGAACGCGCAGCTGCTTGGACAGAAGCTTAATCACGGCTTTGTTGGCCTTGCCTCCATCGGGCGGTGCGGTAACGCGAACATGCACCTCGGTGCCGTTGAGCTCGTCGCGCTTTACGCCCGAAATGCAATCACGCCCCGAGCGGGGCGTGACATGCAAGGCTAAATTAGTGGATGCCATGAACCTTTAGTCGATTTCGTCGAAGGCAAAACCGTCGTCGGCATCGCCGTAGCCGGAAAGATCCTTAGCGGCAGCGGAAGGACGGAATGCTGCAGGGCTTGCGGTAGGCTCGGCAACCGGAGTGGTGTAGGTGGCTGCAGCGGAGCTTGCGTCCCAGCGAGCAGCGGACTGAGCAGCGGACTCGGCCTCGACGGAATCGAGGGAGATACCGGTGGTTGCCTCGCCGCCGATCTCGGTCAGGCGCATGGTGCAGGTACCGATGAACTCTTTGAGCATATCCTGATACTGCTCGCGGATAGCGGCGCGGGACTCGTTGAGCTCGTTGATGTGCTCGACGACCTTGCCCTTTTCGGCGTTGGCCTTGTCGAGGATGCGACGAGCCTCGTCCTCAGCGTTCTGGCGGGTAAGCTCGGCCTCGGCCTTTGCCTTGGAGATAACCTCATCACCGGTCTTCTGAGCGGTGATGAGGGCAGCAGCGATAGCGGAGGACTCAGTGGTTTTCTCGGAAAGACGAGCCTCAAGCTCGGCGATGCGCTTATCCTTCTCGGACTCGGTGACCACGGTGGGCTTAGGCGCAGGCTTGGGAGCGGCAACAGCGGGCTTCATGGCGACAGTAGGCTGAGCGGTTGCCTTCTCGGCGGCCGCACGAGCCTCGGCGAGCTGCTTCTTCAGCGTCTCGATTTCCTTGTTCATGGAATCGATCTCGGAAGCGACGCGCTCCAAGAAAACGTCTACTTCATCGACATCGTAGCCACGACGCTCGATGTTGAAGCTCTGAGTTGCGATGTCGTTGGAAGTGATCGACATGTACATCCCCCTAAAAGGTTATCCTAAATTGCTAGGTAAGCGCTACAAAAGCGCAACGATTAGTCGTACTCCGAACTGTAGCACAAGCAGGGCCACTATTGGCGATATGTCCACCATTCCTCCAATAGGGGGAATGAAGCGCTTGAACAAGTCTAAGAACGGGTCGCAGATCTTGCCGAGCGCCTCGTAAAGATCAAGCAGGAAGCCGCCCATGTTCGGGAACCAGGACATCATCACGTAAATGAAGATGACCATCGAATAGGCATTGGCAAGGTTGACGATGATTGCGGTGATCATAGGATTCTCCTCGGGGATTGCGGTTGCCGCAGGGGCAAAAGCGCAAACGCGAGCCTGCGCTAACGAATACCCTGCTGGTACAGGCTGCGCTTCTCGATAGCGGACAGAGCCTGGCCCTTACAAAGGGCGTAAACCTTCTCGTAAGGGCACTCAACTTGGGCTTCAAGCGCAGCGGCAACGCCGAACGAGAAGTCGAGCAAGCGCTTGGCCAAAGACTCGTCGGTAGCGCGCAGATCCAGCACCACCGCATTACCCTGCCTCAGGAAGGCCGCCACATCCGAAACGTCCTTGTACGCATGAGGCCTGACCACCTTCAGCTCACGACGGGCAGGATCGCTTGCGGGCGCCTGAGTGGTGGGCTTGAAAAGACCGTTCAAGCCTTCGGAGCCCAAAGGCTCGCGCGCGTCGGAGGCGGAGAGGGCCTCGGTCACGCCGTTGGCCGCGCTGCCCGTGCCCTGAGATGCGGTCGCATCCTTGGACTCGCGCTTAGGAGCCCAATCGGGCGTCGAACCCCCGTAAATATGGGGCTGACGATAAGTCGTGCTTGCGCTTGTTGCCGCCGCGGACTCTGCCGCAGGAGCGGAATAGGCCGGGTTGGCGGCACCGGCGAAGTTGCGCTCATGAGCCTTAGCCTCGCGAGCTCGATCGGCCGCCGCCACGCCCAGGGAGGAGGCGCTTGCAGAAGCTTCCTCCATGGTAACCAGCTTGGGGTAGCGGATTGCCTCGGTACGACCCGAATTAATGTCGGAATACGAATCGCCATAGCGGGATTCGTCGTAGCCGTTGGGGCCGTAATCGTCGCTGTAGGCGTCATCGTAGTAATCATCGTAGGGCTGATCTTGATAGCCGCCGCGATTCTGACCGATGTTGAAGCGATCTTTCAAATCGCCAAGGATATTGCCCGGTTGAGGGAATTCCATTAACGAAGTCCTTTCGTTGTAATGCAAAGACGATGTTGCTTGGGATTATTCGAAGGCCTCATCGAAGATAGCCCGTCCGACGCGAACAATCGTAGAGCCATAGTGTACGGCACGAGGCCAATCTTCGCTCATCCCCATCGAAAGTTCAGACAAGGAAATGTCCCAGCCGTTCTCGTTCACGAAGTCACTCAATTGGTCGCGCAAGGAAGAAAGACCACCGAAAGTTTCCTCAATCGCGTCGGCATCTGCGCGCGGTGCCATCGTCATCAGACCTTTGAGCTCGATGTTGTCGAGAGCTGCGCAAGCGCGAACGACCTGGGGCATCTGCTCGGCGGAAAAGCCGCTCTTGCTTTCCTCGCCCGAAACGTTCACCTCAACCAAGATGGCCTGACGAACGCCCTTGGCCTTGGCCGCGGCGTCGATCTTGGCAAGATGCTCGAGCTTGCACACCGAGTGGATAAGGTCGGCCACGCCGACGATATCCTTGATACGGCGCGATTGGATGTTGCCGATGAAGTGCCAGTGCTCATCGGGGAACGCAGCTTGTTTGCGCACCAACTCATCCGGACGGTTCTCGCCAAACGCATGAGCGCCGGCCGAGATGGCGTTTTCCACCTCGTCCACATCGACGGTCTTGGAAACGGCGAGCAAAAGCACGTCCTCGGGCGAGCGGCCCGCAGATGCGCACTCTTCGTCAAGTTGCGCGCGAACGCGCTGGTAACGAGTTGCGGTACTCATCGCTTATGCCTCCTTTTAGGATCTGCGGCAGGCAAAGGCGCCATGGCGACCGCACACGCCGCCTTGCCCGCGGTAGGAATAGAAATCTTCATTGTTGCAAACGGTGCATATCCCCAGACTAGCGATACGCCCAGGCTTGATGCCCGCCCGCTCAAGCTGAACCTCAAGCGCACGGGAAAGTTCAACATGGCGCGCATCCACGCTGCAAATGCTGCCGAACTTGCGCACGAACTCGTCGTGAATCTCGACGCTCGTCTCGAAGCACTCCCCCATGATGTGGGGGCCGATGTAGACGTTGATGCCTGCAAGCACGCGATCGGCCGAGCATCCGAGCTTAGCAGCAGCGCCCGCTGCCAAGCCTTCGACAGCACAGACGCTGATTTGGTTGTCGACACCGCGCCAGCCGGCATGAATAACCGAGAAGGCCCCGGTAGGCGCAACCGCGATCACCGGGACGCAATCCGCGAAGTTAAGCTGAGCTGCGACGTTTTCGCATTCCACGGAGACGGCATCGTACTCAAGGATGCTCGCATCGTGCTCGGCGCGTGAGAGGAGCCGCGTTGCCTGCTCGGGAGCGTCGATGGCAAGTACCTCGCGGCCATGAACCTGAACAGGGACGATGCAAGAAACGCCGGCGAAACCGAGCGCATCGGAAAGGATGCGGCGATTTTCCAGCACCCGCGCCAAATCGTCGTTGACATGCGAACCAAGATTGAGTGATTCGTAGGGCCCCGTGCTCACTCCACCATGACGTTTGGTGAAGGCTATGCGCACGCCCGTTGCCTTGAAAAGCGCCTCGTCGGTATAGGCGGAAATGGACGCAAAACGACCCTCGCTCAACCTAGGCAAAGGCAGTTCGAGGGCCGTGTTGGATGTTCTTGGAAGCTCCAAAGAACCAAGCCTTACTGACGACGCAGGAAATCAGGGATGTAATCCTCGTCAGCGAAGCGAGGGGTCGTGCCGTAGGAAGGCTGTGCGGTGGTCTGAGCGGCAGGACGCTGCTGGACGGCAGGACGTGCCTGCTGACGCGTGAAATCCATAGCGGACTGGTTGTTGTTCGCCTTGAAACCGGTGGCGATGACCGTGATGCGGATGGCATCGCCCATGGACTCGTCAACGATCTGGCCGTAGATGATGTTGGCATTCTCGTCGGCAACGGCCTCGACAACGCGAGCAGCCTCGTCAACCTCGGACAGCGCGAGGTCGGGGCCACCGGCGATGGAGAACAGGATGCGGGAAGCGCCAGCGATGGAGGACTCCAGGAGGTTGGAGTTAATGGCCTGCTGCGCAGCATCGAGCGCACGGGATTCGCCGGAGGAAATGCCGATGCCCATCATTGCGGTGCCGGCATCCTTCATGACGGTGCGGATGTCCGCAAAGTCGAGGTTGATGAGGCCGGGGATGGTAATAAGGTCGGTAACGCCTTGGATGCCCTGACGAAGCGTGTCGTCGGCGATGCGGAAGGCATCGAGCATGGAGGTCTTCTTATCGACGATCTCGAGCAGACGATCGTTGGGAATGACGATGAGCGTGTCGACGTTCTGAGCCAGGAAATCGATGCCCTGCTCGGCTTGATTGCGACGGAGACGACCCTCGAAGCTGAAGGGCTTGGTCACGATGCCGACGGTCAGCGCGCCGATTTCCTCACGTGCGATCTGGGCGACGATGGGAGCAGCGCCGGTACCGGTGCCGCCGCCTTCACCAGCGGTGACGAAGACCATGTCGGCGTCGGCCAGAGCCTCGCGAATCTCTGCACGGGACTCCTCTGCAGCCTGGCAACCGACTTCGGGGTTTGCGCCGGCACCAAGGCCGCGTGTGATCTCCTCGCCGATATGGATGGTCTGATCGGCCTGGGAAAGAAGCAGGGCCTGACGATCGGTGTTGACGGCGATGAACTGAACGCCCTGGATGCCGGCCTCGACCATTCGATTGACAGCGTTGGTACCGCCACCGCCGACACCCACTACCTTGATGACTGCAAGGTTGTCGTTACCAAGAATCTGTTGCATGTTTTCCCGCTTCCGTGATTTATTGCTACGTTTGGGTTTATATCGTATTCAAATGTAACTTCGAATATATTTCATTCATTGTACACGAGCCAAAAATCTTGTAAAAGACTTATACGCCTTCGGAAAGGTGCCGATGGTGCTACGAATCCGACGATTCATCGGACGATTTATCCTGCGAAAGCGAGCGCCAGATAGGGTTGCTCGGCGTCCTTACGTTGATGTAGGAGATCTTGCCCTCGTGCTCTTTAAGGAGTTCCAGGCACACGCGCTCCTTGTCACGGATGCTCGTATCGTCGCCAAAGGCCACCTCGACGCCGTTGTCGAGCACCAGAGTCGTGCTCTCGGCGCTTGCAGCGGATACGTACTTAACTTGCTCGGAAAGCTCGGTCGTCATGCCGGCAACGATGCCAAGCGCGTTCTTGATGTTGGCATCGGTGCAGGAAGCTCCCGCCTCAGGCTTGGAGCCCAAGGGCACGTCGGAGATCTTGAGCGCTGCTTTCGAGTCGTCGTAGAGCTGCTTAAGCGCGGCATTCTGCTGAGCCTGCTTCTTCGTGGGAACCTGGGTAAGCCATATGCCGTCCTCGGAGAGGGCCCAGGTCTCGACCGTGGCATTCTCGTCGACCGTCACGTCGACAACCGCGGTGATGCTGCGTTCCTCGATTTTAAGATTCAGCGTGTCGGGAGGAATGCGCTCGACCGTCGCGTTCAAAACCCACGGGTTGGATTTAAGGCGCTCCTCGATACCCGCGGAGTCCACGTTGAAAAGCGTCGTCTTCGCAGGGACCTGCGCCAGCTCGGTGAGTTCCTCGTTGGTAAGGTGGCTCGTCCCCGAAACGGTAAGCTTGGTAACGGGCATTATGTTGGCGTTGTAGGCAACAGCGAAACCAACGGCGCCCAAGACCACCAAAACCACCAGCGTGATGAATATACGAACGATCCAAGGATTACCGCCACGACGCTGCGCGGGCATGGAGCCTAGCTCGGAAACCCCTACCGCACGCAATCTTGAACCCCCGCGCGCCGTTTGGCTTTGGAAGCCTACGTGTGCGCCGCTTCGCCCGCCCGACAGATGCGGGGTGTTGCTACGTCGTGGGGTGCCCGATGCGCCTACCGAGGCGCCGCGAGCAGACATCGGCTGCCTTGAACGAACCGAACGGCTGGATGAGGGTCGGCCCTTTGCTGCATGGGAGCGGGAAGAGGCGCCGCTGCGCGAGGACCTAGAAGCCGAGGAAGCGGAGCTCCGTCGTGAGTTCGATGCCATAAGACTTCTTCACCTCGCTTCGTGCCAAATCGATAAGGGCAACTACGTCGGCGGCCGTGGCCGAACCGGTGTTGACGATGAAATTCGCATGCTTGCTGGAGATTTGAGCACCGCCATGAACGTGACCCTTCAAACCCGCCCCCTCGATCAGGGCCCCGGCGGAATGTCCGTCCGGGTTGCGGAAAACGCTTCCGCAGGAAGGCATGTCGAGCGGCTGCGTCTCGCGGCGACGATCAAGAAGGGAGCGCATGCGGCCTTCGATATTACCCGATAAGGCGGGCTCGAGCTGCAATTCGCACTCCACGATCATCTCGTCGGGCGCAAAACTCGTTTTGCGCGCCTGCCAATCGATGTCGGAGGCCAGATAGCGCACCAAACCCTGGCCGGCCTTGTAAGTGGTCACCGAGACCACCCTTTTGCCGATCCAGTCGTCCTTGGTGCCGGCGTTCATGCGCACGGCGCCGCCAACCGTTCCCGGCGTGCCGACGGCAAACTCCATACCGGAATAACCACGATGAAAGGTCTCTTGCACCAGGCGCGACAGGATGGTGCCTGCACCCACGATTACACGGTTCGTTTCCCCATCGAAGGTCCAACTGCGAAACTCGCCCGCGAGCACCACGACCACGCCGTCGAAGCCTGCATCGGACACAAGAAGGTTGGACCCCTTGCCAGCAGGGAACCACTCAAGCCCCTCGCGCTGGCAAATATCCAGCACGCGGCCGAGCGCCGCCAGGTCGAAGACCTCGACGAACGCGCGAACGGCACCACCGATGCGATAGGTGGTGTGCTTGCTCATCGGTTCATTAAGGCGCACTTCCCCCTTGAAATCGTCATCGAAGGCAAGAAGAGCCAGATCGGACGCATGACGGGCCATACTTTTAAGCCTCGGAGCGTTCTTTTAGCGCCTGCAGGACCTCGGGGCCGATGGCCGTGACGTCGCCGGCGCCCATAGTAAGAAGAAGATCGCCCGCGGCAAGCTTGGACACCAGATAAGGAACGACCTCCTGGCGACGCTCGACGTAGCGCGTGTCGACGGGATGGCCCTCATGATCAAGCACAACCTGCATAAAGGTGGAGCCGTTGACTCCGGGAACAGGCATCTCGCCCGCTGGGTAGACGTCCATGAAAGTGACCGTGTCGGCATCGTCGAAAGCGGAGGCGAACTCATCTTTGAGCACCTCGGTGAAGAGCTTCACGCGCGAATAGCGATGTGGCTGGAAAACGATATGGACCCGCTTGAAATCGAGCGCCTTGGCGGCGGCCAAAGTCGCGGCAATCTCGGTTGGATGATGACCGTAGTCGTCGACGATGGTGATGCCATCGACCTCCCCCACCAAGTCGAAACGGCGGCGCACTCCGGCGAAACCGGACAGGGCATCGGCAGCCTTCTGAGGATCGAATCCCTCGCGCCACAGCAAGGTGATAACGCCCGCTGCGTTGAGGGCGTTGTGGCGGCCGGGATTCTGCTTGACGCCCGCATGAACAAGGGTACCGTCCGGCAAGCGAAGATCGAAGGAGGTGGAAACACCGTGGCTCGCATAGTTGGAAATCACGGTATCGCAGGCCTCGCCGAAACCGTAGGTTGTGACCTTACGGCCGGTCTTGTCTGCCACCTTGACCAAGGCTGCATCATCACCGCACACAACACAGTTGCCCTCTTCGGGGATGGAAGCCATGAACTCCTCGAACAAGGAGTAAATCTCGGTCAGACCGCTGTAATGATCAAGATGATCCGCCTCGATATTGGTCACCAGAACGGATGCGGGGCTTAGATAGGTAAAGGACTTGTCGGACTCGTCGGCTTCGACCACGTAGTACTTGCCCTTGCCGCGATGCGCATTGGACCCATAGGCGCGCACAATGCCGCCGATCAGGAAAGTGGGGTCGTCGCCCAAAGCGTCGAGCGTGGACGCGAGCATGGATGACGTGGTGGTTTTGCCGTGGGTGCCGGCAACGGCGAGCGTCTGAAGTCCGCGCCCCAGGTAAGCGAGCATCATCGCGCGATGCCAGATGGGGACGCCCGCCTCCTTGGCCGCGATGAGCTCGGGGTTGTTTTCGAGGATCGCAGTGGAAACAACCACGATATCGGGCTTGACGGCTTCGATGTTGTCGGCCTTCTGCCCGATGAACACCGTGACGCCTGCCGCGTCGAGCTGCTTGGTATAGCTGCTTTGACGCAGGTCGGAGCCGCTTACCTGGTAGCCTTGCTCGGCAGCAACGCGGGCAATACCGCTCATGCCAACGCCGCCGACGCCGATGAAATGTATCTTACGAATGCTCTCTTGCATCACAAAAGTCCTTTTTGAAGAAGTACGGTCTTAGCACGTACGCAGGTTCGTTCAAATTCGATTCGAAGCTTAATCCTAGCGCAGCATTCAGCGCTTGGCCGCGTTGGTCACAACATCTGCCAATTTACGCGCTGCGTCGCCGGTCTCGAAGCTTGCGGCCGCGCGCGACATGGCAGCGCGCGTTTCCTCGTTCTCGATCAAATCGATCAAGCCGTCGGCGAAGAACTTGTCCTCGACGTCCTTGTCGGCAACCATCCATGCAGCACCCGCCGCCACATAGGAGCGGGCGTTGGTGGTTTGATGGTCTTCCGTTGCGTAGGGAAAAGGAACCAAGATGGCAGGAATGCAACGCGCCGAAATCTCGGCAAGCGAGGTAGCGCCCGCACGGGACACGACCAGGTCGGCTGCCGCCATGGTCTCACCCATGCGATTCTGATACCCCATGACCTGCCAGCGCTTAGCTTCCTCGGGCGTCAAAGACAAATCGGCGAGCACCGTATCGAGCTCCTTGGGGCCCGTGATGTGGACGATGTGCAAATCGGGGATGGCAAGAAGGCGGTCCTTAAGATTGCAGACCGCAGTGTTGATGTGACGCGCCCCCAAAGAGCCGCCGAAGACCAAGAGCATGCGCGCATCCTCGGGGATGCCGAGCATCTGGCGACCCTGCTCACGGGTCGAGTCGAACACCGATGCGCGCACGGGATTGCCTGTGACGACAAGCTTCGATTTGTCCGCCACCGCGTTGCCCGCCACATCGTAGGTCAAAGCCACAGCGGCAGCCTTCTTCGAAAGCTCGCGATTTGCCATGCCCATGACGGAGTTCTGCTCGTGCACAACGACCGGAATACCCAGCTTCTCGGCAGCATATCCAACCGGGATGCACACGTAGCCACCGAAACAGACGACGACGTCGGCTTCTATCTCGCGCAGCCAATCTTTTGCCAAACCGCTCGAGCGAAGGATCTTGAGCGCGCCTTTGACAAGCGTCAAGGGATGACGGCGATTGAATCCGCTTGCCTCGAAAGCCTTGAAAGGAACGCCCGCCGCAGGAACCAGGCGAGACTCGACGCCATGCGGAGTACCCGCAAAAAACACCTCGTGCCCCTGGGATTCGAGCACCTCGGCCAAAGCGAGGGCGGGGTTGATATGACCAGCGGTTCCGCCGCCTGATAGGACTACTTTCATTTGTGTCTCCTGGTGCTTGTGCGCGTACCTGCTCGTGTGCCGTCTGCGCTATAAGAACGGACACGGATCCGATTCATGCTCGAATGGTATTCGGGGACCATGCTCGTCGTCTCCCGGCGATCTTGTTCCGCGGGCAAGGCCTGCGAAACGACGCTTAGATTGTTGCGACGGCGCTCATGAACGTCGCCTTGGCCTGCCTGCCCCATACCCATCAGCACAATCAATCCGACGGTCATCACCGAGCTCAACATGGAGGAACCGCCCGAGGAGATGAAGGGTAAGGGCTTGCCCGTAATGGGCGCGAAGGCGATGACGCAATAAATGTTGAGGAACGCTTGGAACACAATCATAATGGCGAGCGAGCTGGCTACCATGGTGGCAAAAGAATCTTGGCTTGAAGTGGCTATTTTCAAACCGCCAAGCAAAAGCACCAAGAACAAGCAGATAACGCCAAGCGCACCAACCAAGCCCAGCTCCTCGCCGATGATGGCGAAAATGAAGTCGGTGCTTGCCATGGGCAAATACAGCAGCTTCTGATACGAACCGCCCAGTCCGACGCCGAACAAGCCACCTGCGGCAAGCGCCTTCAGCGAATGAACGTGCTGGTATCCGTTGCCATCAGGATCGGCCCAAGGGTTGGTGAAACTAGTGAATCGCTGCACTCGATACTCCGAGGTGCAGATGGCGGCAACGCCGAAGGCCACGAAGGCAAGCATCATGGCTATAAGAAGCTTGGACGAATAGAGCCCGCTTGCCCAAAGAAGCGCATACACGCCGACCACGCAGATCATGGTGGTGCCCAAGTCAGACTGGGTTCCCAGCAAGATCGCAAGAGGGAGGAACACGAACACGATGATCGCGGCATCGGCAAGATGCCTTTCCGACTTAACACCTCCGCGGATCCTGGCAAACACCCCGAAAAGAATCGAGCCAAGAAGCGTAGAGGAGAAAACCTCCTCCTTGGCTTGCTTCAAAAAGAGGGCCGCTATCAAAACGAAGCCGATTTTAGCGAACTCGGAACCCTGAATGGTGATCCCACCCAGGCTAAGCCAGCGCGAAGCGCCGTATTGAGCCGTGCCCGCAACCGCGGTCGCAGCCACCAGGACAAGACAAATCCAGTAATAAACCCAGATAAGGGCTGGCATCGAAAAACGGTGAACGAGCACGACCATCGCGCCCACCACTAATACCCCCACGAAAACGAAAAGGATCTGCTTCGCAGCCTCGGAGAATATCGGCTGCCCGTTAGATACCGACTCGATCGAGGAAGCGGAATACACCATCACGATGCCCACGCAAATCAAAAGAGCAGCCGCTATCAGCACCATGGCCTGCCCCGAGGAAATCCCGGAGAACAGGCCAGTGAGCGAAAACGACGATGCGAAGGACGAAGTGGTTCGTTTGGATTGTTTGTTTCGACCTTTGCTCATCTTCCTACCCTTTAAGCTCCCTGCTTACGTGCGCGTTCGGCGACCATTTCCTTGAACACACGGCCGCGTTCCTCAAAGCCGCTGAACTCGTCGAAGGAAGCGCAGGCGGGCGACAGAACGACGATATCCCCTGCGCTTGCATGCGCAATGCCCGTATCAAGAGCATCCTCCATCTTGCCTGCCGAATAATGAGGAAGCTTGGATCCCTCGAAAGCGGCAAGGAAGCGCGCGCCGGCATCGCCGAAGCAAACGACCGCCTTGCAATGAGCCTCGGACTCGGCCACGAGCTCGGAAAGATCCGTGCCTTTGTCGTCGCCGCCAAGAAGAACGATCGGACGCTCGGCGCCGAAAGCCGCCAGAGCCTTCAAGGTCGCATCGACGTTGGTGGCTTTGGAATCGTTGTAGAAGCGAACGCCGGCGACCGTGCCGCAGGGCTCGATACGATGCTCGAGGGGAGCAAAGCTCATCAATCCCTCGTTCACTTTTTCGGGATCGGCGCCCAAAGCAAGCGCTGCAGCCGCTGCGGCCAGGGCGTTAGAGGCATTGTGCTCGCCGGCAATCTGCAGCTTTGAAGCGGCAACGAGCGTCGTCTTGACGCCGTTCCACTCCACCACAAGCTCGTCATCCGCGCCAAGATAGGCGGCATTGGCGCTGCCGCACTTCTCGCGCATGTTGGAATGGATACCATCGGCGGTGCCCATGGGAATGTAGGCGAAACCACGCTCTAAGTCGGGCGTGGCCTTCAACTCGCGCACGAAGCCGCGCACCACGTCGTTGGTGGCGTCCATGACAACGGCCGTGCCGCCCTTGGAAAGGTTTGCGTAAATCTTCTTCTTCGCAAGAGCGTAGTTTTCAAGGCTGCGGTGCCATTTAACGTGATCGGGCGTGATGTTAAGAAGAATGGCGACGTCCGGACAGAAATCACGCGTGCTCGCAAGTTGGTAGGAAGAAACCTCGGCAACGTAGCAATCGGTCTGGCCCGCAGCAACTGCGGCAATGCAGGTGTCGCCGATGTTGCCCACCGCTGAAGCCTTCAAGCCGCATTCCTTGAGCAGATGTGCTGCCAGGGCGGTCGTGGTCGTTTTGCCGTTGGTGCCCGTCACGGCCAACCAACGGGAATCCTTGGCGCTTTCACGCCAGGCGAACTCGACCTCGCTGATGACCTCGTCTGCATGAGCGGCAGCGGCAAGGTAGAAATCGGAGAACTCGCTGATGCCGGGGCTTGCGATGGCCACATCGTAGCTTTCCTCGAAATCGAAGGCATCGAAAAGAACGCGTGCGCCTTTTGCCTCGATCCCCGAAACGAATTCGGAAACCGCGGGGTTGGCGGCACCTGCGGCGACCGTCAGAGACTCAACGCGCGAACCGATCAGATCGCAACAGTACTCGCTTACCGCTTTACCGGACTTACCCAAGCCAAGAACCAGCACTCGGCCAAGCTTGGCCGGCGCGTGCTTTTTTGTAAGGTCGAACTCAATCGTTTCAGATTTGCTCATGCGATCACATTCCTAAAGATTGCGCGAAGAAGATTGCAAAGCCCAGGGCGGCCAGGGTGCCGGAGATAATCCAAAAACGGATAACCACCTTAACCTCGCTCCAGCCCTTCTTCTCGAAGTGGTGATGAAGGGGCGCCATCAAAAACAGGCGCTTATGGGTACGCTTGAAATGGAAGACTTGGATCATGACGGATAGGGCCTCGGCCACGAACAGTCCGCCGATCAGAAGGCTCAGCACCTCGGTGTTGGTGATAACCGCGATGCAGGCCAAGCCCGTGCCGAGCGCGAGCGAGCCGGTGTCGCCCATGAAGATATCGGCCGGGTAGGAGTTGAACCACAGAAAACCGATGCAGCAGCCAGCCATAGCAGCGGCGATGATGGCCGAGTCGAGCGCGCCGCACCTGAAGGCGATGGCGGCCATAACCAGCATAACGACCATGACCGTGCCTGCGGCCAAACCGTCAAGGCCGTCGGTGAGGTTGGTAGCGTTCGACATGCCCATGATCAGGATGTCGACGAAGATCACGTAGAGCCACGGAATGGAAATGTCAGCGACCGTGGTGGTAAGAATACCCAGGTCGATGGTACACACGAAAGGAATCGCAACAACGGGCTTCACGCCGATCAAGTTGACGACCGCCAAGACGAAAGCGGTGGAGATGACAAACTGCCCGATGAGCTTCATCTTCGGCGTAAGGCCGAGCGAACGTTTCATGGCAACCTTGGTGAAGTCGTCGATGAAACCCAGCGCCGCCGTAAGAAGGATGGCCGCCATGACCAGGCAAGTCTCTGCCTCGGGCTTGGCGAGCAATATCACAGCCAGGCACATTCCGATGAGCATGATCAGGCCGCCCATGGTAGGCGTGCCCTGCTTGACTAAATGGGTTTCGGGGCCGTCGTCGCGCACCTGCTGGCCGATCAAATGAGCCTGCAAAAACTTGATGAACGGAGGCATCAGCACCATCGTGAAAACGGCCGCGAGCACGACCGCCAAGAACACGGTGAAGGTGGGATATGAAGATGCAAAGAACATGTTAAGCGGTCAACTCCTTGGCGATCTTATCGAGCTCCATGGAATGCGAGGCCTTGCATAGGACTGCATCCCCCGGCTCAAGGAAAGATTCAAGATAGGAAAGCGCCTCCTCGCGCGTGGCGAAACAGGCGGTATCAGATTCGGGAAAGCCCCACTCAACCGCAGCGCCAGCGATGAAGCGCGACAGCTCGCCGATGCACAAGAGCTTGTTCACCGGCAAGGAGGCGATAAACGCGCCGACCGAGCGGTGGCAGGCCTCGGCAAAGCTTCCCAGCTCACCCATGTCGCCCAAAACGGCAACACGCCTCCCCGCCACGTCCATGGCGCAGAACATCGAAAGCGAAGCCTTCATGGAATCGGGATTGGCGTTGTAGGCATCGTTCACCACGGTGATGCCGCCACGCCCAGGCAGAATTTCCTGACGTCCCAGTTCGGGCAAGGAAGTTTTAAGAGCGCTCACAATAGAGCTTGAGGGAACCCCGACCGAGAAGGCCAGGGCGGCAGCGGCACAGGCGTTGGAAACATTGTGCGCTCCGCGCAGCTCCATGCTCGCCTCATGCGCACCGTCGGGCAGATGCAAAGCGAAATGCGGGCGGCCGGACTCGTCAAGGGAAAGATCGCTTGCCCAGGCGAAGGCATCCTTGGAGGCGCCGGTGCCATCGAAGCCCAAAACCTCGATGTTTTTCTCCTTAACTCGGGCGGCCTCGCACACAAGGTCGAAACGCTCGTCGGCAAGGTTGAGCACCGCCTTGCCCCCTTCGGGAAGCGCGGCCACGGCTTCGGCCTTGGCGCGTGCAATGGCCTCGCGCGAGCCCAGAAGCTCGATGTGGCATTCGCCGCAATTGGTTACCAGGGCGATGTCGGGCTTGACGAACTCACACAGCGACGCGAGCTGGCCCGATCCGCGCATGCCCATCTCGACGACGACCATCTGGGTGTCCTCATCAGCCTGCAACAGGGTCTTCGGAACACCGAGCTCGTTGTTCTGGTTGGCATGCGTGGCCACGGTGGTAAACGTCGTCGACAGGATGTCACGGACGAGGTTTTTAGTGGTTGTCTTGCCCACCGATCCAGTAAGGGCGATAACCGTCCCCTTCAAATGGCTGCGCCAGTGCGCGGCCAAATCGGTGACGGCCTGGTAGGTGTCGGCGACCTGATACACGTAGGCGCCCTTTGAGGAAGCATCCTTGTAAACGCTTTCGTCAAGCTCGGAGCTCACCAGCACCACCGCGGCACCGGCCTCAAGCGCCTGGGGAACGAAATCATGCCCGTCGACGCGATTTCCTGGCAAGGCAACGTACACATCACCCGGGGTTACCTCGCGCGAGTCCCAAGTAAGACCGCATGCCTCAAGGTTCACGTTGTCCGAAACAGATTTAAGCTGCCCCGAGACGTAGTCGCCGATAACTTGTGCATTCAAACGCATGTTTGAATCCTAACTGAAGAGCTTGTTAAGAACGCCCTGTGCCACCTCGACGTCGTCGAAGTGCAACTTCTCGGTTCCCACGATCTGGTAATCCTCGTGGCCCTTGCCCGCGATCAGCACGGCGTCGCCCGGATCGGCAAGCTTGATAGCCAGCTCGATGGCGCGGGCGCGATCAGCCTCGACCTCGAAGCGACCTTCGCCTCCCACCATGCCGGGCAGGATGTCCTCGATTATTGCCGCAGGGTCCTCGGTGCGCGGGTTATCCGAAGTCACAACCGCGTGGTCGGCCGAAAGCGCGGCCTTGCCCATGATGGGGCGCTTGGAAGAATCACGGTCGCCGCCGCAGCCAAAGACGACGACAGTCTTGCCGTCGGTCAGGGCGGAGACGGAAGAGATAGCCTTTTCGAGGGCATCGGGCGTATGAGCATAGTCAACGTAGACGCGAACGTCTCCGTCGTTTTGCGCGTGAACACGCTGGATGCGGCCAGGTACCGCAGGCGCATCTTTAAGAGCGCTGGCAACGGCGGGGGCGGAATAGCCCAGCTGCAGGCCAACACCGAAAGCCGTCATAACGTTCTCCACGTTGAACCTGCCCACCAAAGGATAGGTGAAAGCAATGTCCTGACCCTTCACGTCAAGGGTCACCGTGGTGGACGCGGAGCCGTACTCGACCTCGCGAGGATGGATCTGGGCTTCAGGCGCAAAACCCGTGGTGATAACAGAATCGCCGTTGCTCGAGCAGCGAGCGAGCAACTCTTTGCCGTACGAGCTATCGATGCTGATAACGCGCTTGGCCGGATAATCTTTGGAGAACAAACGGGCCTTGGCCTCGAAGTAAGCTTCGAACGTGCGATGGTAATCCAGGTGATCCTGGGTCAGATTGGTGAAAGCGGTGACAGCGAACTTGCTTGCCCACGTGCGCTCCAAATCGAGTGCATGCGAGCTCACCTCCATGGTGACCACACCGCAGCCGGCGTCACGCATCTCGGCGAAGAGTTCCTGGAGCTCGGTCGATTCGGGCGTGGTGCGCTCGGAGCTGTGAGCCTTGCCGTCGATGACGGTGCTAACTGTGCCGATAAGGCCCGTCCGCTGCCCCATAACCTGGGCGATATGGTCAACCAGATAAGTGGTAGTCGTCTTGCCGTTGGTACCGGTCACACCGACCAAGGAAAAGCTTGCGGAAGCATCTCCGTGAAAACGTGCCGCGATATGGGCCATCGCCTTGCGGCTGTCGGAAACGATGACAAGCGTCACGTCGCTCGCGTCGGCCAAGACCAAGGGGCGCTCGCACACAACGACGTGCGCGCCGCGGTCGATGGCATCCTGCGCGAAGGTGTGGCCGTCGGTCTTCAGACCGACGATGCAGCAGAAGGCGTCGCCGGGATTTACTTTATTGCTGCTGTTCGCGATGCCGGTGACCATCTCGTCCTCGTTGCCGAGGATGGTGCACTCGAGCCCCTCGAAAAGTTCTTTGCAGGTCATACCCATATGACGTCACTCCTGAGTAATGTTGTAGCGTTCTACGGCGAAGGTCATTATATCGTTAAACGCTTGGACGGTTTGATACATGCCCGGCACCTGCGTGGCGCCTACATAACAAACAAGGTTCTTGGAAGCTCCGGGGATGAAGCCGCAGAAGCTGATGTTGTACACACCGTGACCATACTCGCCATCGGAGTTCACAGTCTGCGCCGTGCCCGTCTTGCCGGCAACCTTGAAGCCATCGATAGCGGCATCGGGCGCTGTGCCATCCTCGACAACCGCTTCCATCATCTTGATCAAAGACTTAAGGGCGTCCTTGTTCTTGACGATTTCCTCGCTGTCATAGCTCTTCGTATCGTTATCGGAGGGGATGCTAACCAGGAAATGCGGCGTGTTCGCCACGCCGTTGTTGGCAAGGGCCCCATAGAAACGCACCAGCGAGATGCCCGTAGTGGTAACGCCCTGGCCGAAGCTGATGTTGTACTGCTGAGCCTTTGACCAATCTTTGTAGTCGGCGATACTTCCCGACGCCTCCGCAGGGTAGTCAACGCCGGTCTTGCCGGCAAGGCCGTAGCGCTTGATATATTTGGCCATCTTCTTCGCGCCAAGGTTCTTCGCAATCAAAGACATGCCCACATTCGAGGAATCGGCGATGATCTTAGTGGTACTCATCGTTTCGGCGCCGCGCTCATGCGAGTCGCTGATGGTGAAATCACCGACCTTCAAACTGGAAGGACAGTAATAGTTTTGACCCGCCTTGGTGGTACCGGCCTCAAGTGCGGCAAGCATGATGGCAGGCTTGAACACCGATCCCGGCTCGTAGGCGAAGTTGATGCCGTTCATGTTCGTGGCACCTTCCTTGACCTTGGAAGTATCGGTGATGTCGAAGGTGGGCGATCCTGCGCAAGCGACGATCTCGCCGGTCGAGGCGTCCATGACGATGCCCGACTCGGTATCGGCCGAAACGCTCTTCGCGTTGACCTCGAGCGCCTTTTCCACCGCTTCCTGCATCTCGATATCAATAGAGACGACGATGTCCTTGCCGGCTACGGCTTCCTTCGTCGTGGAGCTGGAACCGGGAATCAAAACGCCGTCGCGGCTGTACGAAGCCACCCTCTCGCCGGAGCTGCCGGAAAGGATGTCGTTGTAATAGCGCTCCAAGCCGGTGACGCCCGTGAGCTGATTGTCCTCGCCGGTGGTGAGCGTACCGATCACCTGGCTGCCGATGGAACCGCAGGGGTAAATTCGCTTGTTGGACTTCTCGTAGTCCAGGCCCTCGATCCCCAGCGCAGTGATCTTGTCAGCCAGGTTCTCATCAGCGTTCTTGTAAAGATACTGGAAGTTCTTGTCGGCCGTGAGCTTCTCGGTGTAGTCGGCCTTCTTGCCGCCGCAGTTTTCCACCAAAAAGTCCGCAACGGTGTTAACCTGCTCCGCGCTTAGCATATGCGGATGGCAGAAGATGTTGATGGTGTCCACCGTGGTCGCAAGGATGGTACCGTTGCAATCGTAAATGGTTCCACGCACCGCTGGGATAGTGTAGGTTTGCACCGCCTGGCCGCCACTTGAGGATTGAATGCCCTCGGAATCGATGAGCTGCACCCAAATCAG
>CAVAUO010000006.1:0-23267 GCA_963591685.1 Escherichia coli | reverse complement strand
ACGCAAAATATCGATGCGCGTCAGATAGAACTGCTCCTTGCCTTCCTTGTCCTCTTCGTCCATTGGAGCAAGAACAGGCAAAAGGAAATTGGCGATGAGCAAGGTGCACAAAATGACGCCGGACGCCAAGAAAATGAGCAAATAGCGCTGCGGGAAAGCAGCACCCGTGTCGGTTAAAAACGGGATGGACATAATGATGGACAAAGTGATCGCGCCCTTAGGTCCGCCGGCCGTGGTAACCAGGGCCGCACGCATAAGCTTCTTCGAAAGCTTGGGGCGCTTGCCCGTTGCAGGGTTCTTGGCCAAGAGCAGCTGACCTAAAGACCAGGCGAAACGCAGCAAAACGATGAGCAGGGTAAGCCCCAAAACCAAGGCAACCAAAACCCCGTTGGTGATCGAAGTGTCCTCCCAGGTGCGCGAGAAGGCGCCGGGCAGCTGCAGACCCAAAAGCACGAAGACGATGCCGTTAAGCGCGAAGGCCAAAGATTTCCAAACGCTCGAAAGCGAAATGTTCAAACGCGATTGATACGGCGAAATGCGGCGATCCTTCTTGTACGACCAGAAGATACCGCAGGTCACCACGCCCAAAATGCCACTGACACCCACAGCCTCGCAAATCAAGTAAACCATAAAGGGAATAGAGACCTCGAACATGACATGGAAGGTGACGTTGTCGACGCCAAGGTTACGCGTTAAAGAATGGATGCCCATGAACAGAAGGCCAAGAACCAGTCCGGCGATTATGCCACCGAAGAAAGCGATGGCGAAACTCGCCGCAGCGCCCATGAGGCTGAAAGCGCCCGTTACCGCTGCAGCGATGGCGAACTGGAAGCAAACAAGGCCCGAAGCATCGTTGAGCAAACACTCGCCCTGCAAAATAGCCTTTTCGCGAAAGCCAAGTTTCGCCTCCTTGGACAGCGAGGAAACCGCAACCGCGTCGGTGGGACCCAGGGCGGCGCCCAAGGCGAAAGCCGCGGCAAGAGGAATGCTTGGAACGATGAAATTAAGAGCATAGCCGACAACCAGAACGATCATGACCACCAAACCGACGGCAAGAGACAAGATGGAAGGAAGATCCTGGAAAAGCCTTTTCGCATCGGCCTCAAGCGCGTCGTTGAAAAGCAGGGGCGCGATGAACAACACCATGAACAATTCAGGATCGACGCTGATGTCGGACATGGGCGCGACGAAGAAGGCGGCGATAATGCCAAGCGCAATCTGGATAAGGGGCAGAGAGACCTTCGGAATAAGCTGATCCAAAAGAGCGGAGACCAAAACCCCCGCAAACAACATCAAAATCAGCTCGAAAGTCGCCATGTATCCCCTTTCTTTTCCGTATGAAAAATTATCTGTAAATCCTAAGGCAAAAATGTGCGCGTTTTGTCACCAATCTACCGAGTGCACAGCAGCTTTGGTAAGTTAATTAAAAACGAAAACGAGGAGATTGCATGCAACATCGCGCCGTAAACACAAAAAAGAACTTTTTATCGTTAATCACCCTTCTGGTAGTCGCCCTGCTCGCAGCTCTGTCAATCTACGCGCTCAACGGCTGCAGCAACTCCAGCTCCGAATCGATCTCAAGCGAAGCAAGCCAGAGCGAGCAATCCGCCGACTCGGGCGTCTTCAAGATCGACACCGACTACTACGCAATCGAGCTCCCCGAGAAATGGGCCGACTTCGCCGACGTGGAGTACGATTCCGAAGGCAATGCCCAGGTGGTCTACAAGAACAACAGCTCCATCGTCCTTTTAACCTGCTCGCTCGGCAAGACCGACGACGAAAGCACCTCCGGCGACATCGGCAACGGCATGGTCTACTCAACCGACCTGAACGATGGCAAGCGTCTTGACGTCTGGGCTCCCAATTACATTTACCTGTTCTGGGCTGACGCAACCAAGGTTCAGGGAGCCGAATCGTATGCGAGCCTCACCGACGACGAAAAGGAAAGCATCATCAAGCTCACCAGCGGCCAGAAGATCAAAATGAAGAAGCTCGCAAAGGTGAAAAGCGAGGAAAAGCTTGTCAACAAGTACGACATCCCCTACGAGTACCTGGGCAACCTGCTCAGCGACAATACGACCGTCAAGTAAGGCGCTTCTCGCTCGTCTCGTTTTCAGGTCCTGCCTATTCATAAGCGCAAAAGAAACGCACCTGCGACACATCGTTGATCGCAGGTGCGTTTCTTATTGAGCGCTATCGAGAAACCAGCTTTGGACCAAAGGCAGCCAGAGCCGCCGATGCTCAGCTGGGTAAAACCCTTAAGCAATCCCAAACACGTGAAGCAGATACAAGAATCCGATGATGACCACCGTGGCTACAACGTAAAGCAAAATGCCATGACCGTCGTGCTTGAGCTCCTTTTTGACGTTTTCCTTGCGCTCAACCTTGTTCGAGTCTTTCTTGGTACCGCGCGCGGCAGCCTTAGCAGCAGAGCCTTTCTTGGCCATCTTCTATTTCCCCTCTTCCTCGAGCATACCGAGCAGCCCTTCCTCACGCGAGAGCTGACGCTCTTCGCGAATCTTGGCAACAATAGGGTCGACTTCCTGCAATGGAACGCCCAGATAAGTTGCGATTTTATAGGCGGGAAGCTCTTTGTCCTCAACCATGCGCAAGATGATCTCATTGATATCGAAATGCATGGCATGCTCCTATCTCGTGTTTATGCGCCTTTTAGGCGGCTCCGTTCGCTGGTCGCAAAAGCGCAAACGTCTCAAACGAAGACGAAAGCGCAGAAAAAAGCATCCAAGCGGCAGGGAAGCCCCTCTATATGAAACAAAGGCTAGCATAACCGTCGCATTCGACCGGCAAGCGGCGGGCAAAACCGAACATGAACATATTCACCATGCTCTCCCCTACCGCCCACCGGCAGATTTCATCAACGATTAACCATCCCGAAACAAAGATAGGTAAAGTTTTAATCGCTGATTATCCAACGAAGCCTCTGGAACGAAAAGATTTTCATTACCTGGCTTAGGCTAAAACTCTGTTGCCTTGTTTTAGCGTGCGCCAAATCCGACTTCTTCTTGAACCTGAGGTGGAGGACACTCTGGAGAAGCCCGTTCAATCGGGTGCCGAAGGGGACAAACCGAAGCCCGCGCCAACAACGCGCACAAGTTTCGAATAAATCTCTCAGGCAAAAGGACAGAGGCAGCATGCTCCACCTCTTGGACGCATTGCATGCCAGCATCCCACTCCTCCAGGGTTCCGACGACCCCCTACAAGGAGGAACCCAAACCATGGAGCAACAACTCTACGAAATCGTAACCACCATCAATGGTTACCTGTCCAACTACGTGCTGCTATTCCTACTTATCGGCACTGGCTTGTTCTTCACCATCCGCACGCGCTTTGCGCAGGTTAGGTACTTCGTCGCCGGCATTAAGAGCGTTTTCGGCGGATTCAACCTTAACGGCGGCAAACAGGAAGGCGGCATTTCCTCCTTCCAGGCGCTCGCAACCGCGATCGGCGCGCAGGTTGGTACCGGCAACATCGTCGGCGCCTGCGGCGCTATCCTCATCGGCGGCCCTGGCGCCATTTTCTGGATGTGGGTCATCGCATTCCTAGGCATGTCCACCAACTACGCCGAAGCCGTTTTGGCTCAGCTCACGAAGAAGGTCGACGAGAACGGAAACGTCCACGGCGGTCCTGTTTACTACATCACCACCGCCTTCAAGGGCGCCTTCGGCAAGTTTTTGGCCGGCTTCTTCGCAGTAGCCATCATCTTGGCCCTGGGCTTCATGGGATGCATGGTTCAATCCAACTCAATCGCATCCACCTGCGAGACCGCTTTCGGCATCCCCACCTGGGCAATCGGTATCGCAATCGTCATCGTCGCCGGCTTCATCTTCCTCGGCGGGGTCGACCGCATCGCTTCCGTCACCGAAAAGCTCGTCCCCATCATGGCTATCCTCTATATCGTGGGCGGCCTCATTGTGCTGATCATGAACGCAGCCAACGTTCCTGCTGCATTCGGCCTTATCTTCAGCTGCGCCTTCAATCCTCAGGCCGAGGTCGGCGGCGTCACCTTCGGCATCATCGCCGCCCTCACCCAAGGCGCAAAGCGCGGCCTGTTCTCCAACGAGGCTGGCATGGGTTCCACCCCTCACGCACATGCGCTCGCCAACGTTAAGAACCCCCACGACCAGGGCATCGTCGCCATCATCGCCGTCTTCATCGACACCTTCGTCGTCGTTTCCATCACGGCACTCGTGGTCATCTCCGTCCTGTTCGTAGGCGACGGCGCCTTGGCTCAGGGCGCTTGGGACGGCATCGACAAGACCAACGCAGCTCAGATCGCCTTCGGCGCCTTCATGGGCGAGGGCCTTGGCTCCGCGTTCGTCGCAATCTGCCTGCTCTTCTTCGCCTTCTCGACCATCATCTCTTGGAACCTTTTCGCAAAGGTCAACGTCAACTACCTGTTCGGTCGCAAGGCGCTTAAGCCCTTCAGCCTTTTGGCCCTCGTCTTCATCTTCATCGGCTGCATCCTTTCCAATGACCTTGTTTGGGAGCTCGCCGACATGTTCAATCAGCTGATGGTCCTGCCCAACGTCATCGCGCTCTTCGCGCTTTCCGGCAGCGTAGCAGCCGTCGCCAAGCTCGGCCCCAACTACGTGAAGGAAGACCACGCTCCCGCAGGCGACGATCAATCCTTCGTACGCGAGCTCGACGACCTGTCCAAGCAGCTTCACTAAGAACCACCCGAGCGCGCTCGTTCCCCTTCAAGCGCGTGAACCCCATACCTTGGTGCGCGAATCCCCAAACATGCGCACCGCCCGCAGATGGCATCCGTGGGAATACCAGCGATACAGCTAGTATTTAAGGCAACACCACGAGAGACCACTTGCGAACAAGTTGGAACCGCTCTCTTTCCCCAAGAGCGGTTCCTCTTTTTTTCGCATCGGAGCGCAAAGGAGCCCGTTGATGGACGCCAAGCAAAAGCACATCGTTGCCCACGCCGTTAAGATGAATCGCATCGAACGGGGTTTGAGCATCGATGAGCTTGCAAGCATGTCCGGCCTAAGCACCGACGATCTAAGCGCGATCGAATCCGAGGAATATCCCCTTACCGGCGTCCAGGTAAACGCCATCGCGGACGCCCTGGGCGTTGCCAATTGGGTCCTCATGGTTTAAGAGATCTTCAAGATCCCACAACGCCGAAAGGAAGAAGAATGACCGAAGAAAACTTGCGTCTTGCCATGGCTGAAGCCGTGGACAAAGTACACCAGAGCAACCCCATGGCTCCCTCCATCACCAACTTCGTCACCATCGACTTCGTCGCCAACGCACAGCTGGCCGTAGGCGGATCGGCGGCCATGGTATATCTCCCCGACGAAGGAGAGCTTCTTGCCGGCGGACAGGCGATGTATCTGAACATGGGAACCTTGATGCCCGTATATGAAGAAACCATTCCGCGAACCGCCAAGGCGCTTCATGAACACAAAACCCCCTGGGTGCTTGACCCGGTAGGCTTAGGTATCGGCAGCCTTCGCTCCAAACTCTTGCTCGACTGCAAGGAATGCAAACCGACCATCATCCGCTGCAACGCATCGGAAGCTATCGCTCTTGCCGAGCACTGGGGCTTGATTGAGCATCAGGAATCCGGCGTTCGCGGCGTCGACTCTACCGACTCCGTCGAATCTGCGGAAAACGCCGCATGCGCGCTTGCTACGTTCACGGGCGGCGCGGTTGCCGTCAGCGGCGAATGCGACCTGGTGACCGATGGCAAACAAGTCGCCTATGTACAAGGAGGCTCCGAGCTCATGACGCTTGTTACGGGCTCCGGCTGCGCCCTTGGCGGCGTTGCCGCCGTTTATGCCGCGGTGGCCGACCCCTTCGTGGCGGCTATGTGCGCGACTGCCGTATTCGACTTAGCGGGCATCCGCGGCGCGATGAACGCACACGGACCGGCAAGTTTCAAGGTGCAGTTCATCGATGCGCTCCATAACGCAAGCGCCAATGACATCGCAAACGTGCCCTTCACCTTGAAAGAAGCCTAGATGAACACCCTAGTTGCCGTTGCTATCGCCCCCTTCGGTGTGGGCGATGAGCTAAGTGCCGAAGTCGCCGAAGTAGTCAAGGTCATCCGCGAGAGCGGCTTACCCAATAAAACTTACTCGATGTTCACCGAGATCGAGGGCGAATGGGATGAGGTTATGAACGCGGTAAAACGCGCAAGCTACGTTCTGGCCGAAAAAGGCATCCGCACCGAAATCATCCTTAAGGCCGACATCCGCCCCGGCCACCTGAACACCATGACCAAGAAAGTTGAATCGGTAGATCGAATCCTCGGCAATCAGGCCTAGCAATCACGCAAAGGACCCACTTAAAAATAAACCGCCTCCCATTTCCTGGACACGAGAAATGGGAGGCGCTTTCTATGCGTATTGGCTTTTTGCACAAGCACGATGACAAAACGAAAAGGCTAACGATCAAGACCCTTGAAAAAGGGAGCTGCCCGACGAACCCAAAAATCTTATTTGGGCACCTGAGATTCATCAAGTTTTTTATCCCAAGGAAGCAATACCCCATCAGTAGACGGTGTGATGAAGAATGCGGCAAGCTTGGCCTTCCCCAACGCCCCCCTGCTCGCACCCGACTCTTTGAGCAGTCGACGGTAGTCAGGGAAAATCGTCAACCTGTTTTGCGCAAAGCCCAAAGGCGTGAGCCCCTGATGAAGAAGACTGCCAGGGCGATCGATGTAGTAATACAAAGGCTCACCCACGACGAAAACGTGCTCAACATGGCTTAGGAACTGCGTCATCATCAAATGATCTTCGCCATAGCGAACCGTCTCATCAAGGCGCAGCCCGTTCTCCTCGAAGATGGAGCGCTTCATGAGCTTGTTCCATGAAACCGTGTAGAAGAAATCCGAGGGGCGCACCGACATGCCTCGCACATATTCGTCACGCGTAATAAGGGAATCGCGGCCACGCCCCTTCACGTGATAGCGCCCGTCGCACACGCGATAGAAATTGGCTACCACCATCTCACATGGACCCCAGGTAGTGCCGTCGACCAAACGCTCTATGGCATAAGGCTCCATCCAGTCATCGGAATCATGGAACGCGATCCACTCGCCTTTAGCCATATCCAAACCAAGATTGCGCGCAGTCGAAGGGCCACCGT
This sequence comes from Escherichia coli, assembly GCA_963591685.1. GTDB lineage: Bacteria > Actinomycetota > Coriobacteriia > Coriobacteriales > Eggerthellaceae > Anaerotardibacter. The sequence continues at coordinate 16,142 of CAVAUO010000006.1, read as the reverse complement.
TTTCCTTGGTGGCGTACTCGATACGAGCATCGAGCGCGGCAAGCTCTTCGAGCATCTTCAACGATCCATCGGTGGAGCCATCATCAATGAGGATGATTTGCAGATTCTCGTAAGTTTGACGCTGAATTCCATGCACCGCTCGAAGAAGGGTCGCCTCAGAGTTGTACACCGGCATAATGATGCTCACCAGAGGTGTCTTACTCATTGAGGCCTACTTTCTTCTTGGCGGAAAACGATGCATACAACCCTAACACCTAAGTTAGTGCAAGGCGCAAATCCCCATAAACAACCCAATACGAGCAATCAGCCTTACGACCTGGCCATCCAATCCTGAAAATCAAGCAGCTTAAGATCAACTATCGCCGGCTCGTTGGTGGCCACCGTGATCATATGCCCTTTGCACTCAAGCGACTCCGTGCAGGATTGCGCAAGGTAGTCCCTGTTATCCCGCAATGCCTCTTTCAAGGCCAAGCCATCGCGCTTGCACGTGGCCTCGGCCTCAGTCCAGAAGCGAGCGAACAAGGAAGGACCCGTTTTGCCACTTAAGACAGCCTTGCGATCGATATTGGATTTACCGTAAATGCCCTCCAAAACACGCAGGTGAGAATGATCGGTATAGCTCGGGATAGGTTCCACGTCGACGCCGACCGCCTCGGCAGAGCTTGCCACAATTGCAAGATAACCCGCATGGGCAATGCTGATCTTTTGATCGCGCCCCAAAACATAAGGCTTGCCGGCAGGGTCGATGATCAAATCGGAATCGCACACGATCCCCAAGCAATCGGAAAGAAGGATGCCTGTCGCAAGAGCAAGAAGGCTATCGTCGCCGCGGCGCTTATCGGCCAAGAGGCAATAACGCAGCGGCACCGCTTCCAGATGATGAGGCGCTAGGTCGTAGCCCATCATCGTCCTAATGTCCAATGCGTAGCATTCCACCTTCAAAGGCTCTGATTTTTGCTCGACACCCTCACTGGACAAATGCAACAACGGGCTTTCCTTTCGACTTAAAGCGCAAATGGGGCAATTCCCTATCAAAAGATGCTCTTAGTATAAACATTCTCGTAATCTAGAACCCGTTCACCCTGAAAGAGCAACACGCAACGGACATTTTGTGAATAACGAGTAATTTCAAAAAATTTGCGTTATAAAGAATACAGCGAGTAAGGAGCCCCTCCTGATCGCATCGCTTTCTCAGCGATACAGATGCTAGGTCCCCAACTAGCATCTCCTCCTTCAAACCCATGAGTTCCCTCGCTCATGGGTTTTCTTTTTGCCTACAGCCCCAAAAGCATGTCATTGCACCCCGGAATCGCATTCCTCTGCAGCGCGAAAAACGCAACCAGATTGAATCCGACACCGTGGCCTTGATCTGTAAGCGATGAAGACACGTGCATACGTTTCTGAAAAACAAAAAAACGGCAAGCTCAAGAGAACCTGCCGTTCAGAATTCAAATGGTGGACCGTCGGGGACTCGAACCCCGGACCTTGGGATTAAGAGTCCCCTGCTCTACCAACTAAGCTAACGGTCCATTTGATTCTTCACAATGAAGCGTATTGAATTGTCAATTTCGCGCTGGGGTGGCTGATGGGACTCGAACCCACGACCCCCAGAGCCACAATCTGGTATTCTAGCCAACTGAACTACAGCCACCGTGAGCGCAAGGCAAAATTATACGTGATTCGCCGAACAACGCAAGAACTTTATTCAGTAATTTTGGCAATTTTTCCGGCGGCCTGAATAAAGCTAGTAATCGATAGTGAAATCCGAGCCCATGATCTGGTCGACCTGTTCTTTCAGCCAAGCGATCGGATCGTCCAAATCTCCGAAATCCGAATGCTTTTTAGCAAGCTCGGAAGTGTAATTCTTGAGCGCATAAACCCCGAACTCACAATCGGCTGCCTTGTCGGCAAGAACTCGATGGTTGACCAAAGGCACGAAGGTTACGTTCTCGATCGAAACCGAACCGCTTGCTTCGTCCTTCACGAAATCGCAGGTAACCATCCCCTCAAGCTGCGGAAGGGTGTTCGAATTGTCGTGGTTGGAAAGGAAGTTGCCCAAGCTGTAAGCCACAAGGGTCTTGTTCCCTCCCGAGCCTTTGAGCCACTCCATCGGCTGGATCACATGCGGGTGCGAGCCAATAACGATGTCCGCTCCAGCGTCAGCCAGAATCTGAGCGTACTTCTTTTCTTCGCTATCGGGCTCGGTTTGCTTTTCGGTACCCCAATGCATGGCAACGATGACCACGTCGGCTTCCTTACGAGCGGCCGAGACGTCCGCTTTAAGCCTGTCCTCGCCATAAACATTGATAAGCCAGTCGGAAACGCCCGAGGTGCCGTCGTTCAAGCCGTAGGTGTAATCCAGGAAAGCGAATGAGATGTTCTTAGATTTTACGAGCTTGTAAGACGTCGCCTTTTTCTTCGACTCGTTGATGCCGACCATCGTGAACGACTTGCTGTTCAAGACCGAAGCGGCATGGGTCACGGCCGATTTTCCGTGATCGTAGGTGTGGTTGGAGGCCGCGCCCACCAAATCAAATCCAGTAGATTGCAAGGCGTCGGCCATCTCGTCGGTCGTGTTGAAGGTCGGGTAGCCCACCGGACCAATCTCATTGCCGCCAATGACGGACTCCTCGTCCACGTAAGATAAATCGGCCGCCTGAACGTAATCTTTGATATGGGAATACAAGCCAGTGTAATCGTAGGAACCGTCGCCGGAGCTACCGGACTGAGCGTCCGCCCACTCACCGATGACCTTATCGGGAAGATTATCGCCAACGGCAAGGAAGCTCACGCGATTCTGGTCGGCCTGCTGGTTTGCGACAGCCTCAGCCGCAGCCTGCTCCTCGGCGTCGCGCTTCGACTCGTTGCAGCTATTCACGCCGAACAGGCATAAGGCAAAAGCAAGCACGATTACGACGATACCCAAGGGAATCTTCGTACGCGGAATGCGCGTGCTGAAAAGGAAGCCGACAAGCCACAGCACGCCCGAGGCAACAGCGCCCAACAGGGCCGCAAGAACGCCAAGCGCTTGAGAGACGGCGCCTCCTTTGCGGGAACCGAACCCAGGGCCTCCTTGCGCGCTTGCTGACGAACGGGAAGAGAAGCCCGTACCTGAACCACGGTCGCCCATCGACTGCAGGACGACCGGAACGTGAGTTTTAGTTTGAGGCCCACGGCCATGACGCTCGCCGCCCTTGGATTTCCCCTCGTTCCCTGCACGCCTAGCCTCACCGGATTGCCCGGTATCACCCGCATGCTTTCGATTCAAACGCGCCTCTAAGCGCTTCCTCGCGGCTTCGCTTTCCCTATTGCTCGAGGAATCGTTAGGAGCATTATCCATTTAGCGCTCACCTTCGCTTTGAGCCAAAAGATCGCACACCTCGAAATCGACGCTCGACGCAGCGATGATGTCCCTGTTACCGAACGTGCAAACATGACCCTTACGGCACAACTCGGTAATGCAGTCGGCAAGTTGCGCAAGGCCCTCAACGGAAGCCGAAATCACCTCATCACGAGTCTTCAGGCGATCCTCGGGCGTCAGGCCTGCGAAGAACCAGCCATCTTGACGGCGCACCAGATCACGCGCTTTAACCGGATTGTCGATACCTGCCACGGTGGAAACGATATAGCCCTCGAACTCCTCGGCGCTGGGAGCAAAGGATTTGAGCCACTCCCCCGCTTCGGAGAAGCGCTTCACGGTCTCATCGATACGCGGGTCCCTGAACGAATAGAAGCGCAGGTTGCCCGATCGCGTTGCCTGAAAACCGCAGCCATAGGCACCACCCTTGACGCGGACCTCGTTCCACAGGTAATCGAAGGAAAGCGCCCTAACAGCCAAAGACCACAGACCGCTATGCTCGACACCGAGCTCACGGCGATCGTAGCCTATGGCGCTAAAGGTCACATCGCTCGGAACGATGAAAGCTTCGTTTTTGGGGGCAGGTTCGGGAATGCGCAGTTTCGCCTCGGGTCGAGCACAAACGTCGGAAACCCCGTCACAGACCTTGCCATCAGCCTGCGCCTTGGATGAAGCATGAGCCTTCCAGAAATCCGCCAAAGCCTCATCGGGGCCCGTGAAGCTCACCAAGCAAACCGAATCGTCGAACATCCTTTTCGCCAAATCGGAAAGCAAGCTCGACAGCTCAGTCTTGCGCTCGTCGAATTCATCAAGAAGCTCGCAGAGAAAACAATAGAAGGAAACGCCACCCATACGATCGCGCAAGACTGCCGCAGGAAGGTAGTTTGCGGCAACGCGATTCATCGCAGCAGAATGGCCTGCCTCGGTGAAAGATTCCTCCATGCGCGTCTTGCGCTGGTCGAGGATCTCGCGAATTCGCGCAAGGTCGTCGAAGCGCGTGGTAAGCATGATTTCATCGGGAATAGCGGCGAGCTGATGAGCCTTGCCGGCCAGAGCGGAGGCTCCCACGCACAGGCGAGGCATACACTTGGACGCATCGGCGATGTTCTCGTGAACCTCGGCCACGAAATTGAGCTCGCCCAGGTTGGCGCGCAGAAGCGTGTCCAATTCCTCGACGCTATGATTGGCCGTTTCAAGCTTGCCAAGAAGCAAGGTCACGATGGAAACGAAAGGAATCTCATCAAAGCTGAACTGATCCAGGTCGAAATACCTGAAGACATAGGCTATGCCGCGCGTGGGCGCCGTGTGACGCAAACAAGGCAAAGGGGTGCTTTCGCAAAGGTGGTACGCAGGTTCCTCTGGCGCAGGATCGATGTCCTTAACGCCAAGATGGGGCAGCTTCTCCAAGTCGGCAGGTGCATCGGGGCTTTCCTGGGCAAGGCGCAGGACCTCCACCTTGGAACTGATGCTCGCAAGCTGCTGCTCGTTCAAGGATTCCCTGACAGACACCAAGCGCACCGCCAAAGGATCCTGGTCAAGCTTTTCCACAGGCACAAGCTCGACGCTTGCAAAATGGGGGTTCTCCAAGAAAAGCTCGTTTACCAAGCGCTCAAAATACCCTTCTTCGAGCAAAGTGCGTAACTGGGCGAACTCGTCCTCGAAGCGCAGGTAGTCAATGGCCAAGTCATCATCGTAGAGCCAGCCGGCCAAGCTCGCCATCGAAAGTGCAACGCCATCGGACATCCCGTAGTTAGCCTCACGGCTAACGAACTCCGCATGCGACAAAGAGGCCGCAATGCGATCACGGTCCAAGCCTTCCTTGACCAGCTTGGAAAGCGTTTCACGAACAAGCTGCCCGAAGCGTTCCTGCGCACCGTTGCGCAAACCCTTGATCTGCAAGATGACGAAGGGTTGCTGCAGGGCATCCGCCACGTAGGTCTCAAAGTCGACCGCGATATCCGCCTGCAGAACGGCACGCTTCAAAGGAGCCTCGTTGGAGCCAGCCAAGACGTCAAGAAGGATGTTGGCCGCCATCAGGCGCACATGGTCATGCACGTCACCGAGCACATAGCCATAGGCATAATAAGAGTTGCTGGGGGCGGTGACCAAAGGCACGCGATTACCCAAGCTCTTAACCGGCTGCTGGAACCCAAGATCGTTGGGCGCGCCCGCATCACGATGCAGCAAGGCGTCAGGGGCCAGATACCCTTCGTCCAGGAAGGCCAAAAACTTGTCGGCGTCAAGATTGCCGTAGAGGACGATGTAGCTGTTATCAAGGCGATAATGACGCGAATGATGATCGAGGAAATCCTCGTAGCTCAAACCCGGAATTGCCGCAGGCTTTCCGCCGCTTTCATATTTATAGGCGGTATCAGGGAACAAGGCGGCTTGCATCTCGTCGTAAACCACGGCATCGGGACTCGAAAGCGCGCCCTTCATCTCGTTGAAAACAACACCGTTGAAGCTCGGCTCGGTCTTCGACTCGTCAAGCTCCAAGTGCCAACCCTCCTGCTCGAAGATGGTTTCCCGCTCGTAGATAGCGGGATGGAGCACGGCGTCGAGGTAAACGTCCATGAGATTGAGCAAGTCCTGCTCGTTGGTGGACGCGACGGGGTACATCGTCTTGTCGCCGAAGGTCATGGCATTCAAGAAGGTCTGCATGCTGTTTTTAAGCAGATTGACGAAAGGCTCCTTGACCGGGAATTTCCGGCTACCGCAGAGCACCGAATGTTCAAGAATATGGAAAACGCCCGTGTCGTCTTTGGGGGGCGTTTTGAAGCTGATGCTGAATGCCTTGTTGGGATCGTCGTTGGCAAGAAGCAAAAGCCGTGCGCCACTTGCCTTATGACGCATCACATAGGCGCAACCGTCGATCTCGCTGAGAACTTCGGCCTTTTCCACCACGAATCCGTGCGTAAGCTCACTGGGCGTAAATTGCATAAGTTAAACGTGCCTTTCAATGCTCAATCTCTGAAAGCGACCAGGGTCCATACCACTCTGCGCGGAAATCGGGAAACGTCGGCGCCAACATGCGCGTCCACCACCCGATACGATTCAGCCAGGACCCTAGATTTTGTTCGAAAAATCACTTTAGAGCAAATTCCAGGCCGCGCTTCGATCACTTGCGAAAAGCATTCAAATTCCTTGCATACGTACGTCGAACGAAGGTCGAACCCACGTTAAAAAATCTTCCAGCAGGCTTCAGGAGAGCTTCCGAGTTCCTGAGTAGGCTTCGACCCATCGAACGCCATCTACGCGCTGGAGGTAACCATGACCGCTCTGAAAAAGAAAGATTTAAAACGGATAGCACCTGCAGGGAAAGCGCTGACCGTCCTGCTCATCGGGATTCTGTGCGCCTGCACTTACAGCTTCGCACCTGCGCGAGCCGCCGACACGCATACCGTCACCGTCACTGTAGACGATTACGCGGGAAGCTTCGAGGCCGTGCAAGTGGACGATGGCGAGTGCGTAGGGCTCAACCCTACCGAGCTCTTGGACGAAAACGACGATTGGCCACTTGAAGCCTTAGCCGAGCAAAAGAAAGAGGATCATTACGAACTTGCCTTCGTAAACGCATCCAGCGGCGAAAGCTTCGATTGGTACGGCACCCCGGTGAACGGAGACATGAGCATTCGAGGCATCTGGCGCCAAATGGAGGGCTATACCGTAACTGCGGTATACGACGACGATGCAGAAACCGAGAAAACAGAAGTCATCCCCTTCGGTAAAAGCTGGAAAGAGGCGGTAGGCTCGGTGCCGGGAACGCCGGTCAAAAAAGGCTACAGCTTCACCGGCTGGGCGAACGCCGATACCGAAGAAGCCTTCGACTTCAACGCGGAAGTAACCGAGAACACCATGGTAACCGCGCTCTGGGACCTGGACGACATCGACGACGCACCCTACGACGCCACCGAAGAGCCACCGAAAACGATCAAGAGCACCTGCCATGTCAGCCGCGCCTGGCTCGGCAAAAAAACAAGCTGGGGATCGCATGCCTACTTCAATGTCTCAAGCTTCAAGGGGTATTTGAAGGGCATGTCGGGCGTGGGCGTATGCGTTGACCCCGGCTCCGACTCCTACAACCACGGAACCTACACCTACAAGGCCACGCGCACTTCATGGAACCAGGAAACAGGCAAGGTGACCTACGAGGTCCTTATCAGCCCAAGCAAAAACCCTTGCAAGGGAAAGCTCTACACCAAAAACAAGAAGGGTTACCAACGCGCAATCTTGAAGATAACGCTGACCAAGCAGCCCTATGCGCACCTTCAGCTCCAAAAATCCTCCAGCAACACAACCATAAGCTCCACCTGCGATTACTACGATCTGGCAGGAGCCACCTACGAGATCAAGAACAGCAAAGGCAATGTAGTGGACACCCTTGTCACCGACAGCAAAGGGAATACGCAGGCAAGCAAAAAGCTTGAGCTGGGAACCTATACCTATCAGGAAACCAAAGCGGCAAAAGGCTACGAACTGGACAAAACAACCCACACCGTCAAGCTCACGGGAACCGATGCAAGCAAGGGGCTTGCTCTTTCGAAATGCACCGATGTTCCCTACACGCCCCTTCGCATCAAAAAGCAAAGCAGCGACCCTGCGCTGGTAGAAGGGAATCAATGCTACAACCTTACGGGCGCCACCTACGAGGTAAGCAACGAGGCGGGCACCGTGGTAAGCACGCTCGTGACGGACTCAAGCGGAAACTCACCGCTCAGCATCCCTTTGCCGGAAGGCAACTATCGTATCCGAGAGGTCAAGGAGGCCACCGGTTATCAAATCGACAACAGCACTTATTCGCTTAAGGTAAGCAACGCCGAAGCAAACAAAGACGGCATTGTGGTGTTTAGCTGCTCAGACGTGCCAGCAACGGACATCGCGGAAATCCTTCTTGATAAGGTTGATCGTGAAACGAAAAAGCGCCTGCCCCTTGCCGCCGCCAAGCTTGAAGGCGCACTTTTCGACGTGCGCTACTACGCAGGCTATTTCAACACGCCTGAAGAAGCGCAAGAAGCAAGCGCCGACGTGCTCACACGCTCCTGGACCATGAAAACCGATGGCACCGCCGAGATCACCTTCGACGATGATCACCTTTACGAAGGGGATGAGCTGTTCTGCGACGTGAACGGCAACATCGTCCTTCCCTTGGGCACCTACGTGATCAAAGAGGCTTTGGCTTCGAGCGGGTACAACATCAACACCACATGTTTCGTGCGCCAGGTAAAGCAAAAAGAAGACACCACAGCCACCGACACCTTCGAGGAGCTTGTCGGAGCAAACGCCGTCGATGAACAGGTAAAACGAGGAGACCTGCGCTTCGTGAAGTGCGATGAGTCAAGTCAGGCGCGCATGGCACGCGTCCCCTTCCTTATCATGTCACGCACCACAGGCGAATGGCATCTGGCCATAACCGACGAAAATGGGCTCTGGGCATCTAGCGCAGCATACAACCCGCACAGCGTCCAAACCAATGCAAACGACCAATGCGCACAAGGAATCGAAGTTTCCAAGAACGAGGAGGGAACCTGGGAGGCGAAGTGCGAACAGGCAGCGATCGATGAATCCTTGATCAGAAACGACGCATCCTGCTGGTTCGGCCAAGACGTCGAAGGCACTACCACGCAAGCTGACGATTCGCTCGCGGCACTCCCCTACGATAACTACCTCGTGCAAGAGCTTCGAAGCCCAGCCAACGAAGGCAAGAAACTCATTTCCTTCGACGTAAGCATCACGCGCGACATCTACGAAATCGACTTGGGGACTTTAAGCAACACTGACCAGCAAATCTATCTGCTTACCACCGCGCACGACGCCGCAGACGGTAACAAGCAGATAAAGAGCGACAAGCAGGCAAGCATCACCGACGTCATTGAGTTCCACGGACTTAACGCCAATACGGAGTACCACATCGAAACATGGCTCGTAGACAAATCAAGCAACAAAGTAGTTGCAAAAGCTGAAAATGACTTTTCGCCCGAGGAGTCCGAGGGTGAGACCCAGGTAAACATCGATTTCGACACCACAAAGCTTGAAGGAAGCACCAATCTTGTTGTTTTCGAAATGCTTTACAACAAAAGTTACGGAAAACTTATTGCAAAGCATGCCGACTTGGACGATGAAGGCCAAACGGTTTATTTCAGCAAGCCGAACAGCCCCGGCGGCAAATCAAAGCACAAAAGCGTATTGAGCAGCATTGCGCACAAACTGCCTAAAACCGCAGACAAAACCAAGGTCTTGGCGTTTTCGGCGCTAGTGCTCGCCCTAACGGGTGCCGCAGCAGCCTACCTGCTAATCCGTAAACACAGGCTGCAACGCCAGCCGAACTTCCGGGAACAAGCCCGCAGGCGCGCCCTTGGCTTGGACAAGCAGGCCCAGAACGACAGTCAAAGCTGGGACGACTCCACCTGGCCGGGCTCCTCGCGATGATGAAGAAGGAAAACCGTGATCATGATAAAGATAAAGCCAACGAAATCCATAGACCTGAAGCTGGTACCCAGCCAAAGAACCGCAAATGCAGTGGCGGAAACGGTCTCAACGCTGGAAACCAGACTTGCCTTAGAGGCACCGGCATCGTTGACGCCCTGCAGGTAAAACGCGAAACCACCGACGGTACCCACCACGATCATGGCGCCAACTGCCACCCAGCCCACCACATCAAGATTAGGCATGCCATTCCAGGGCTGAACAGCGGAAACGGTCACGATGGCAGACAAGGTCATGCACCACGCCAAAACGGGCATAGAGCCAAAGCGCCACATCAGAGAGGAAGGGAGAAGCGTGTAGAAAACAACGCCCACGGCTGCAAGTAAGCCCCAGACAATACCCTCGGGCGACAAAGCAAGATTCCCAGGATTGCCGTGTGTGGCCAAAATAAACACGCCAAGAACAACGGAGATCATGGCGAGCACTTCCTTGAGCGTCGGCGCACGCCTGCCAAGCAGGCACACCACCAAAACGACCATGACGGGGCCGGAGTATTGAAGCACGGTAGCAGTGGCAGCGTTTGAATAGCTGATGGCAACAAGGTAGGCGATCTGCACGAAGCACATGCCGAAAATCGTGCTAAGGATCAGCTGAAGCACGTCCTTGGGCTTCTTCCACATGTTCACCAAGGAAGAGCGCCAGGAAGAGCGCGCCAGGCATAAAAGCATAAGGATCGGGGCGGCACCCATCATGCGCACCGCAGAAATCCAAAGAGGATCAACCGAATACCAATTGAAAAGGAACTGTCCGCAGGCGCCCGAGAAACCCCAGAAAATGCCTCCCAGAGCCGCGCAAACGATACCGCGTGTCGCTTTGTTGGTAAGCATCGATCCAGCCCTCCTTTCAGCCACCGGCCCAGCCGCCAAGCCTTTCGGCAGCCCAGGCCAATACATAAACTCGCCCCGCTGCACCCTGATGCGAAAGCGAGTGAATGTAAAATACGCTTCATCTACGAAAAGAGGAACCCGAAAAGGGTTCCTCTTTTTTAATCGTCTTGATAAGACGGCTAGCGGTTAAAGGAAACATCAAAACCCAAAAACGAACTGAGGCGCGCTGACAAAGCACGCAAACGGACAGGGCTGCAAGGCCAGCCAAGCCTAAAAGTTCGAATTAAATGATGCCCTCGGCCATCATCGCAGTGGCAACCTTTTCAAAGCCCGCGATGTTGGCGCCGGCAACGTAGTCACCCTCAAGGCCGTACTCCCTGGCAGCGTCATCGGCGGCATGATAAATGCTGCACATGATCGTCTGCAGATGCTCGTCGACCTGCTCAAAAGAGCTCATCACGCGGAAAGAGTTCTGCGACATCTCCAAGCCGGAAACCGCAACACCGCCGGCGTTGGCAGCCTTGCCCGGGAAGAAAGCAACGCCATGTTGCTGCAAGTACTTGGTTGCCTCAAGCGTGGTGGGCATGTTGGCACCCTCGGCCACAACCATGCAGCCGTTCTTAACCAGAATCTCAACATCCTTAACATCAATGGTGTTCTGGGTGGCGCAAGGGAGAGCGATGTTGCAGGGAACCGCCCACACGCCTGACGTGTCACCCGCATGGTATTCGGCACTGGGCTTGCGCTCGGCGTATTCCTTAAGCGTGGTGCGCTCTACTTCCTTGATCTGCTTCAGAAGAGCAACGTCGATACCCTCGGCGTCGTAGATCCAACCGGTACGGTCGGAGCAAGTTACTACCTTGCCGCCAAGCTGCTGAGCCTTCTCGATGGCATAAATGGCGACGTTACCCGAACCATGGACGGTAACAACCTTCCCATCGAAGGTGTCGCCCTGGCAGTTGAGATGCTCGGCAACCAAGTACACCAGGCCGTAACCCGTGGCCTCGGTACGTGCAAGCGAGCCACCGAAGGTGATGCCCTTGCCGGTAAGGACGCCCGTAAAGGTGTTGGAAAGCTTCTTGTACTGACCAAACATATAGCCGATTTCGCGGCCACCGGTACCGATGTCGCCTGCGGGGACGTCGGTGTTGGGACCGATGTGCTTCCAAAGCTGCGTCATGAAGGACTGACAGAAACGCATGATCTCAAGGTCGGACTTCCCCTTAGGGTCGAAGTCGGCGCCGCCCTTACCGCCGCCCATGGGAAGCGTGGTAAGAGAGTTCTTGAAAATCTGCTCGAAACCGAGGAACTTGATAACGCTCAGGTTGACCGTCGGGTCCAGACGCAAGCCGCCTTTGTAAGGACCAATGGCGGAATTGAACTGCACGCGCAAGCCCTTGTTCACATGCACCGTCCCCTTGTCGTCCACCCAAGGGACGGGGAACATGATGATGCGCTCAGGAATGACCAAGCGCTCAAGCAGGGCCGCCTTCTCGTATTCAGGATGACGGTCGAGCACAGGCTGAATCGAAGTAAGAACCTCGGTAACAGCCTGAATGAACTCAGGCTGCTCCGGGTTTTTCGCCTTTACGTCGGCGATCACTCTCTCGGCGTAATTCATCGGTAGATCTCCCTTTCAGTAGATAATCAGCAGCCTGATTATACAAAGAGATTGCCGAAGCGTAACGAATCGAGATTCCTTATTAAAGCTACATATGGGAAGGCGCGCTCACACCAAGCAAATCCAAGGTTTGTGCAAGATTGATGCGAACCGCGTCGCACAAAGCCAAGCGCGCACGCATAAGGTCCTTGTCGTCAACGATAACGTGGCAGTTGGTATAGAAACCATGGAACAAGGAAGCCAAAGCCTGCGCGTAATGCGTCAATCGGAAAGCGGCGCGATCGCGCGCGGCACCTGCAACCAAATCAGTGAAGTCGGCGATCTTCTTCATCAGGGCAAGCTCAGACTCGTGCGTAAGCAAGGAAAGATCAGCGTTATCCAGGGCAAGGCCCGCAACCACCGCATCGGTATCCTGGTTTTCGCTCTGCGCAGCCTTACGCAGAATGGAGCAGATGCGCGCATGTGCGTACTGCACGTAATAAACAGGATTGCTGGAATCTTGTTTCTTGGCCACCTCGATATCAAAATCAATGGACTGGTCGGCCGACTTGGAAAGCATGAGGTAGCGGGTGGCGTCAACGCCCACCTCGTCGATGAGCTCCTGGAAGGTAACCATCTCGCCCGTGCGCTTGGACATGCGAACCGGCTGGCCGCCGCGCAAAAGGTTGACTAGCTGACCAAGCATAACCTCAAGCGCACCAGGGTATCCCCATGCGGCCATCATGGCCATGCAGCGAGGAATGTAGCCGTGATGGTCGGCGCCCCAGATGTCGATAAGATGGGTATAGCCGCGCTGCATCTTGTCGTAGTGATAGGCAACGTCGCTCATGAAATAGGTAAGATCGCCGTTAGCCTTGATAAGGACGCGATCCTTGTCGTCGCCGAAGTCGGTGGAGCGGAAGAAGGTTGCACCCTCAGATTCGTAAAGCAGACCCTTGGCGTCCATCGCCTCGAAAGCGAGCTGCTGCTTGGTCTTACCCTCCTCGTTGGGAACGAAGAGGGAGCGCTCGCTGAACCAGGTGTCGAAGCTGTTGCCGAAGGTAGAAAGGGTACCCTTCACGGTGTCGAGCATCATTTGGTAACCGCGCTCACGGAAATTAACCAGACGCTCGTCTTCGTCGACGGAAAGCCACTTATCGCCATCGGCATCGATGATTGCCTGGGCGATATCCTTAACATAAGCGCCGCCGTAGCAGGCCTCGGGCATTTCGACATCCTGACCAAGAAGCTGCTGGTAGCGCACCACGATGGAATTGCCGAAGACGTTCATCTGGTTGCCCTGATCGTTGATGTAGAATTCCTCGTCAACATCGTAGCCAGCATGGCGCATGACGCGCGCGGTGGCATCGCCCAAGGCAGCCCAGCGACCATGACCTACGTGCATGGGGCCCGTAGGGTTGGCCGAGACGTACTCCAGATTGACCTTCACCGGCTCAGGCAAGCTCGATCGGCCGTAATCGGCGCCCTTAGAGCGCACCTCGGAGACGACCTGCTGGAACGATGCGTTGCTCAAGCGGAAGTTGATGAAGCCGGGGCCTGCGATTTCGCAAGAGTCGATCATGTCATTAGCGGGAATATGATCGATGACGATCTGCGCAATCTCGCGAGGATTCTTATGAGCCTGCTTGGCCAAGCGCATCGCGATGGTGCACGCCCAGTCACCATGGGATTCGTCCTTGGGACGCTCAAGCGTGGGCTCAGGGACGACATCAAGCTCAAGGGCGCCACTCTCCACTGCAGCGGACAGCGCCTTAGACAAAAGTTGCTCAAGAGATACGCGAATGGTCATGTGTCACAATCCTTCTTGCAAAGCCCGACGAACCAGGCAACCAACCACCGGGTTTCCAAGCCCAGCGAAATTTACGTGAAACAGAAATTAAAGTTTATCACCGCTACACTCTAGTTAGAAGAATTGAACAAAGGTAATCAGCGGCCGAATGGCCGCAAGGAGAACACCATGAGCAAAAAGAAGAACAAAGCACCCAAAAGCGCACAACCGACAGTCAGCAAAGCGCGCATGTACGCGATTCTGGTCAGCAGAACGACCGCCATCGTCGCGGCCGTTTGCACTGTAGGCGCAATCGTTGGATCGTTCTTGGGATTCACCAACGAGTTGCACATCATGGTGTCCGTGATCGTATGCTTAGCGGCGGCCTTGGTCTATCGTCTTACCGGCTTTTATTACGTCGACAAAAAGAAAAAGCGCTAGCGATACGCTATACTCGAACAGCTTCACGATAGCGAAGCGGCGCTTTTTGCCCCAACATATCGGCAGCGCTTTGCCCCAGTGGCTCAATGGATAGAGCAACGGACTTCTAATCCGTCGGTTGCAGGTTCGATTCCTGCCTGGGGCGCCATTAGAATACCTGGTCAGATGCTTAATCGTGTCTGACCATTTTTACTTTTAAAAAGAAACTGCAGCAAATCTGCAGCAAATTTATTCAAATCAAGGCCTTGTTAGCAAGCCAAAAGTCATCCTAACCTAAAGCATATAAATCTAGCGAAAAGGAAGATAATGGCCGTCAGCGAAGCCCAGAAGAGAGCTAACGAGAAATACCGAAAGCAAAGCGTCAAGCAGACCCTCGTGAGGTTCTACCCCGCCGAACAAGACCTTTGGGAGCATCTGCAAGCGCAGGACAACAAGGCGGGCTACATCAAGGAGCTTATCCGCAGGGGCATGGAGAAAGATGCGTAAAAGCGTAGCACTGCTTTGCGCATTGGGACGTTGCCACCTTGCGCCACCGGCAAAGGAGCATCAGCGTCGGCGCATCCGGCTGCGCAAACCTGCGTCCGCTGGTCAGCTCATCCCACTTCTGCGACTTGAAGGCTCGTTTTCTATTCCTGGCGGCTTAGTGGGCTTCATATGCCCCTCCAAAAAAAGAAGAACCCTTGCGGGCTCCAATTCCTTCATCGCTTGGCGCATTCCATCGCGCTTTTCGCTCATACAGGATGACGTCGCTGATCCTCATACCCCATAAAACACCCCGGGGGTATTTTCCGACTAGGCCCCGGGCGTCTGGCCTCGGCCTTTTCCTCGGCGTTCTGCAACTCCTCGGAACCCTGGTTCTCGATTGCCTCTTCTGCCATTTGATGGCTCCTTTCCTGCCCATGCGGGCGTTGAGGTGACCCGTGCGGGTCGGTCTAACATGAAAAAAGACCCCGTAGGGGCCTTAAATCAACGATTTAGCATCTATGTGATATACTTATTAAGACGAATTCGTAAGGCTAAGGCCGTCTCGTCCTGGGTTAATTCACAGGGGGTCGAGACGGTCTTATCTTTTGTATTCGCTTATTGAGCCCTCTTTGCCCACGAACAGGATTCTCTTGATCTCGGTAAACTCGTCCTTGTAACCAGGGTTAGCGATAAAAGCCCTGATGGCTTGTTTCATTTCTTCGTCGCTTGCTGGGCAATGAGCGTTACTGATAACAAGGTTGCTCGTTCCTTTTCCGACGGCACTCTTGATTTGGTTTTTAATCGTTTTACTGTTAAACGCCTCTGGGATTTTGAACTCCCAAATCACCCCGTCAAGATAAGCGTCCGGTGTTTTCACTGAGGGTTTTTCTTTGATGAAGGTGACGGACACGCCTAAATCAGATAGCAAAGTCGCGAGATCATACTCTTTTTTCCAGGGGTGAGCGCCACGCTCTTTTTTTATCTCTCCCTTTATGCCGACAACTTTGTTTTTCATAAGTTGCCGCTCGAAAGTCGTTAATCCGTCTTGCTCGTCGATGCTTTTCAGCTTCTCCCATTGCTTATACATTTCCTTGGGCTTGAAGCCCTCAACTAGCTCGGCCATCGGGTCGTCCTCGAACCCAGGCACGACCTTGCAGTCGCAATGGCGGTGGAAGTGCC
>CAVAUO010000005.1:0-24620 GCA_963591685.1 Escherichia coli | reverse complement strand
GTTTTCCTTGAAGCCCGAGAACATGCCGCGCGCCTTGCCCATCTGCCTGCCAAGCTTAAGCGCACCGCCCTCAAGCGCATCGCTTGCGCGTTTGGTCATTTCCTCGCCATCGGGGCGCTCGCGCCAAGCGCTGGCCACCTGAGCAGCGGAACTCGTTGCGTTTTCCTTGGCAACGACGGCGGCCTCTTTAGCCTTGTGCGCAGCCTCGTCGATCTTAGGCTTGGCGGCGGTGGCCGCCTGGCCTGCCTTGAAGGCGGCAACAGCGGAAGCTTCGCCGGCCTTTTCGGCCAAGCCGCCCACTTTCAGGGCGTCAAGGGCATCGTCCGAAACGATGAGCGCACCCTGCACGAACTCGCCTTCTTCAGCTTGACTCAGGTTTTCGCCAATTCCAAACTTGAAGCCTTTGATTTGGCTTGCATCAAGGTGGGACATGCCCAGAAGCGCGTTGCGAGAAGCTCCCTGATCGACGGTGAGGCTCACAACGGCACCCGTTTCCGCATCGAAGACCACGTCGCCCACGTAGCCGAGCGCGACCTCCTCTTCGGTCACCAAAGGCAGGCCCTGCCAGATAATGCAATCGTCCCAGGAGACTCCCAGGCGCTTGCATGCAGCCTTGCCGGTTGCCGCCTCGTCATCCTGAACGAACACCTTCTTACCCTCCACCCGGAAAGCATCGAAGGCGACGAAAAGCTCAGAGCGGCGAAACATCCAAGCCATGTCGGGGCGTTTGACGGTAAAGCCCACCACCAAACGACGCGTGGGATGGAAGATGCACGTATGGAGCTTACCGATGCGTTTGCCATCGCGAGCGCGATCGTAAACCGCCTTGCCGCACAACTCGTTAACCGAATAGGTCTTATCGCTCATCTGACCTCGCAAAACACGGGTTTAAGTACAAAGAACCCCGCCAACGGCCATTGCACCGTTGGCGGGGAAAGAATATCTGGGAAGCTTATTCCTTGTCGGAGGCGTCCTCGGCAGCCTCAGCTGCAGCATCGGCGGATTCCTTGGCGGAACCGATGATGCGCTCCTTCAGAGCGGCAGCGGTGTCGGAAATGGCCTCCTGCGCAGTGGAAGCGTGAGCGCCAGCCTGTGCCTTGGCCTCAAGGGCGGCATCAACCAGGCCGGGAACCTTATCGACAGCGGCGTCCTGAACAGCCTCGGCGTTCTTGGCCACCTGGGTGGCGATACGCTCGCGAGCAGCATCGATCTTCTCGCGCAGATCGTCCGCCTCGGAAAGAACGGGGGCAGCAGCTTGCTCAACGGCTGCGGGAACGGGCTTGACCTTGCCCTTTACGACCTTAAGGGCGTCGGAGCCGTTGTCGACCACGGTGTTGATGGCGACGGTGGAACCGGAAGCCAGGGCGGAAAGAGCGTTGTTTGCCTGATCCTTCACGCCAGCGGGGAGCTTGGCAGCCTGCTCGGAGATTTTCTCGGAAAGGACGGCACGATTCTCAGCACCGTTGCGAGGGCTGAAGAGGAAAGCTGCAACAGCGCCGACGGCACCGCCAACCAAAAGACTTGCGAACCTACCCATGGGGACTCCCTTCTTGCAGCCGCAGGCTGCGATAAGTGGCGCGACGCCAACTTGGATCACCTGTTTGTCAAGCTCAAAAGCTTATTGAACACATTATACGTCCGAGACCAGATTGCCAGGCAGAAACGGCGCAATTCATGCGGACAACACGAAAGGACGCGCCAAGCAGAAAATTCGATGGATTGCCTGGATGCACATATGTGCGCAAACGATGAAGACGAACCTGGGCGAAGGCGCGCGTCCAGGGGCGGTAGCGCCCAGCATACACTCTCGCAAGCTTGTGTGCGATCCCGCCTTCACAACGCACTGAAACCCAATCAAGCATGACGCAGCGCAGGAGCGCGCAGTCCGAGCCGCAAGCCCATCAATAATTTTCGTTCAGGAACGAGATCGCTTCCTTCACGCACGAAAGCGCCACTGCGTCGTTACGGAAACGGAGGCTCACCTTTGCCGTAGTGGGCAGCGCGAAAGCGGAATCTTCTTCGACCCATTGGGTGAAACCCAGATAAGTGAACGCAGGCAAGCCCTCTTCGGCGTCGTGGCGCACCTGCAAAGTGATAGCCAAATGCTCCAAAAGGTGCGGCACGCTGGTGGTGCGCAACACGTCACCGAACAGGGGACCTTTGGCGTTTTTGCAAGGGTGATAAGAGAGTTCCGGGTAGGCCTTCAAACATGCATCGGCCATCCGAGCGGTGACCAGGCGTGATTCTGAATCGCGCACACACACGATGAGCTCGAGCCTGTCGGGCAACACCGTGATCTTCTTCAGCTTGAGCAGAGCTTGCATGCTAGGAAGCGTCACTCGAAGAGCTTGAAGAACTCGACGAATCGGAAGCGTCGCTTGCGCTCGATGAGTCAGCATCCGTGCTGGAAGAGTCCGCGTCCGTGCCAGGGTCGCTCGAGCTCGAATCGGAAGAGCTATCCTGCACGCGCGTGAGCGTGGTGTAGATGTTGGGGCTCTCGTCGCTTGAGGCCTCAACGTCGACCTCCGCAATCGTCAGCGTATTGCGATCGTCGCTGAAGGAATAAACACCGCTCCCCTCTTTGTCCTCGAAGTTGAAGGTGATGTGCTTGCTCTCGGTGTCCAAGCTGTAGTTGTAGAACAAGGTGGACGTCAGGTAGATGGAAGAATCGGTGATGACGACCTTGTTGTCGGTTCCGCTTTGCGCCCAGGTGCCTTGAATGTCGGCAGCATCGTCGTAGCGCCACCAGAGATTCCACGACAGCGCCACCGCTACAGCCACCAAAACGGCAACGAAGGCGCCAAGGAATATCCACAGGCGCTTGCGCTCGCGCTTTTCAGCGCGACTTTTACCAAGCTCCCGATACGAATCGCGGGAATAGCGGGATTTCTCGCTCGTCTTGACCTGCGCGGCGGCGCGGCTACCCGAGTGCGCCGAGCTTGACCTATCAGCTTCGGGTGCAGCACCACGTACCCTTTCGGACGCAGAAACCCGCGCCCTCCCAGATACAGCACCGCGCGCGCTCCCGGACGCATCCGCCCGAACACGCGTCCTACCAGATGCAGAAGCGCCCCTGCGCGCATTGTCAGGCGCAGACGACGCCGACGCATTCGTGCGCGCTCGCCCGGAAGAAGACACGGCTACACCAGAGCGGCGCTTATCGCTTGCACGACGAAGGGAGGCTCCCCTTTGGGTAAGCCTCCCCTGGTCTTCGTTCCTTGCGGAATCTTGTTTTTTAAACGTATCGCGCGTCATGCGGCAGGCGCGAAAACCCTAGAGTTCCTCGGGGCGGATGTACTCGCAGCCCATGTAGGGAACAAGCACCTCGGGCACCTTGATGGAGCCATCGGCCTGCTGGTAATTCTCGATGATCGCAGCCATGGTACGACCAACCGCCAAACCGGAGCCGTTGAGGGTATGCACATAACGCGTGCCCTTGAAGTTGTCGGGGTCGCGGTACTTGATGTTGGCACGGCGAGCCTGGAAGTCCCAGCAGTCGGAGCAGCTGGAAATCTCCTTGTAAGCGTTGTAAGAAGGAAGCCAAACTTCCAGGTCGTAAGTCTTGCAGCTGGAGAATCCGATGTCGCCGGTGCACAGGCTGATCACACGATAGGGCAAGCCCAGAAGCTGCAGGATGTTCTCGGCATCCTTGACCATAAGCTCAAGCTCCTCCTGGGAATCCTCAGGCTTGGTGAACTTGACCATCTCGACCTTGCTGAACTGATGCACGCGGATGATGCCACGGGTGTCGCGACCGGCAGAGCCCGCCTCGGAGCGGAAGCAGGGGGTGAAGGCGCAGTACTTGGTGGTAAGGTCCTTGGCCTCCATGACCTCGTCACGATGAAGGTTGGTCAGCTGAACCTCGGCCGTGGGGATGAGGTACATGCCGTCGGTAGTCTTGAACAGGTCTTCCTCGAACTTGGGAAGCTGAGCGGTGCCCGTCAGGGTTTCGGCGTTAGCGATTGCGGGAACCCACCATTCCTTGTAGCCGCGGGAAGTGTGGGTGTTGGCCATGAAGTTGATGAGGCTACGCTCCAGGCGCGCACCCAAGCCAGCCAAGCAGTAGAAGCGGCTGTGCGCGAGCTTGACGCCGCGGTCGAAGTCGATGATGCCCAGCTCAGGGCCAAGATCCCAGTGGGGCTTGGGCTCGAAATCGAACTCGGTGGGAGTGCCCCAGCGACGAACCTCGGGGTTGTCGTCCTCGGAGGCGCCAACAGGGGTGGTGGGATGGCAGATGTTAGGAGTCGACATCATGATGTCGTTGAGGGCGGATTCAGCGGCCTCTCGCTTCTCGGCGAGCTCGGCGATCTTGTCCTTGAGCTCGGAAACCTCGGCCTTCAGGGCCTCGGCTTCGTCCTTCTTACCGTCGCGCATGAGAGCGCCGATTTCCTTGGAAGCGGCGTTACGGCGCGCAAGAAGCTCTTCCTCGGAGGCGATGGTGGCGCGGCGCTCGGCGTCAAGCGAGACGAAGCGCTCGTGGTCCCATGAGTGGTTGCGGTTCTTCATAGCTTGAGCTACTTCTGCTTCATGATCACGAACGAACCGAATGTCCAACATGGCTTACCTTTCGACTGAAACGAATATCGACCCTTTATGGGATTCGAATTAGTATACTTTAAGCTCGACCACATATTCGAGGGCTTTGGCGAAAGGGAGCTCATGGATTTTCAGGCTATCTATTCTTTTCTATTTGAAAGCTATGCCGGCTTGGGCATACTTATCGGAGCAAGCCTGATCATCAGCATCATCGCCGCCGCCATCATGGAATATCGCACGCGCAAGCGCTTCGTCGACCATGCCGACAAAGAACGCGACGCCGAGTACTTCGAGTAAGCACGCCGCTGAACAGGCGCTTAATGCATAAACCCTTGTTTAACCGAACGCCCGATCAGCCTTTGGCCGGTCGGAATCTCAACAATAAACTCCGGAAAGGAATCGCTATGAGCTCGACTGTTTTGTACGACCGCTCCGCAAACCCCGACTACATCCCCCGCATCGCCGCCGTGCACGACCTGTGCGGCTACGGCAAATGCTCGCTGGGCGTTGCGATTCCCGTGCTCTCCGCCGCCGGCTGCGACGTGTGCCCCGTACCCACCGGCCTGTTCAGCAGCCACACCGCATTCCCCGGCTGGTACATGCACGACACCACCGACATCATGGCCGACTACACCAACGCTTGGAAGAACATCGGCGTTGAGATCGACGCCATCTACTCAGGCTTCCTAGGTGCCGCCGAGCAGGTGACCCGCATCCGTGATCTGTACAAAACCTACCCCAAGGCGCTCAAGCTCGTCGACCCTGTCATGGCCGATCATGGGCAGGTCTACCCCACCTACACACCCGAGCTTTGCCAGGCCATGGCCGATCTTGCGGCTGACGCCGACATCCTCACCCCCAACCTCACCGAGGCCGCCATCATCCTGGGCGAGCCCATCGGCGACGACTGGGCGGGCACCGACATCTCCGACGAGGAGGCCAAGCGCATCATCGACGCGCTGCGGGCAAAGGGCGCGAAGAACGTCGTTTTGAAGGGCATCCAGCGCGAGGGCGAAAACGTCATCCGCAACTTCGTCGCCGGCGAGCTTGTTCCCTTCACCGAGGTGAGCAACGAGTACCTGCCCTACATGCTCCATGGTACGGGCGACGTGTACGCTTCCTCCCTGCTTGCCGCCATCATGGCTGGCAAGACTCTTGAGGAAGCGGTGGCCTTCGCGGGCAAGTTCACCCACGACGCGATGCTCGTGAGCGCCAAGCAGCCCGATTTCGAGGCACGCGGCGTTTCCTTCGAGTCGATTCTGGGCGACATCACCAAGCTTCTTTAAACGCTGACGCCGGGGCGCGTGCCAAACCGCGCACACCGAGCGTTGCGCTTGACGAAATGAACGCAAAACGGCTATCTGTTATCTCTTCAACAGATAGCCGTTTTTTAGGTAAGGACCTTTGATGGAAGAACTCGACCAGCATCAACGCACACGCCGCTGTATCGGCGACGCCGTGGACAAACTCGCCTCATGTCATGTTGCCGTTTTCGGGGTTGGCGGCGTCGGCGGTTTTGTGGTCGAAGGCTTGGCGCGCGCCGGCGTCGGGGAGCTGACGCTCGTCGACAAGGACTGTGTTGATGTCACCAACATCAATCGCCAAATCGTGGCCTTGCATAGCACCGTGGGCCAGGCGAAAGTACAGGTTGCCAAGGAACGCGTGCAGGACATCAATCCTGCTGCCACGGTGCACACACACGAGTGCTTCTATCTGCCCGAAACGATGGATGAGTTCGACTTCTCCCAGTACGACTACGTGGTTGACGCCATGGACACGGTGACTGCCAAGATTTCCCTGGTTGAACAGGCGAAAAAGGCGGGCACCCCCGTTATCTGCGCCATGGGCGCGGGCAACAAGCTCGACCCCACCCTCTTCAGGGTGGCTGACATCGAAGACACGAGCGTGTGCCCGCTGGCAAAAGTCATGCGCAAGGAGCTTCGCCGTCGCGGCATACATGGGGTGAAGGTCGTCTATTCCACCGAGCCGCCCCAGGCGCCCATCAAATCCGAAGAAGAGCTAGCTGCCGAGACGGCCGCCGAAAAGCGCGTCAAGCAATCCCCAGGCAGCATCTCGTTTGTCCCCTCGGTCGTGGGACTCATCATCGCCGGCCAGGTTATCCGCGATTTGGCTGGGATCGAATAGGGCAAAGCCAGCATCGTCTAAAAAACGGGCCTCGAAGCATTTGCCTCGAGGCCCGTTGGCTTATTCGCTCTTTTTCAGGCGATACCGGGCAGCGCGGGCGATGCCCAGGGCACCCGCGAGCATCACGAGTATGCCCAGCATGAAGAACAAGCGATCCGTATCGCTCGTCTGCAAGAGCCCGTGCGATTCATCTTCGTCGCCCTTGCTCTTTGCGTCTGAGCCCTGCCCGTCCGTAGTGGAAGCAGCGGAGGCTTTCAGCTTCGTGCGCTCGAACTTTAGCTGGGCAACCACGTTATAAGTCCAAGAGCTTTCGCCTGCCTTACCATCACCCGCCTCGGCCCCATTGGTGCTTAAGTTGGGCACAGAAAGAACAACGGGCAAGCTTGTATAGCGGTAGCCGTCAAGCTTCTTTTGCGCGATATCCACCAGGTACAAGCCTGGCTCCAGATCGCTCACATAGACGATACCGATCTTGTTGGCGCTGAGCTTGACGCCCTTGAGCTTGTTGCTCCGAGCATGCTCAAGAGCCTGCTCGGCCACCTTGCGCCAGGCGCTTGCGGAGCTTGCGGTGTTCACCTCAAGGCCGGATTGAGCAAAATCCTCGGTCAAGGCAAAAGAGCCATCGGACTCAAAGCGCGCCAGCTCATAAACCTTGCACTCCGCGTCGCTAATCGGCGTTGAATCGTATACGCAAGCAAGCGTCAAGCTCCCTCGCTGGCTAAGGTCGGGCTTGCTCGCGGCATGCGCCGACATAGGAGCGAATTGAAGAAGAAGCAAAATCGCAGCAAACAAAACCACGGCGCCCATTGCAAGGCGCGTCATCGACGACGCAGAGCGCACAAGCGATTCCGAATAGCGCAACGGCTGCCCCGCAAAGCACGCTCTCGGCGTTGACGTTTGCGCACGGGGCCGGGCAAACCCAGCTAACGAATTGCTTTGTTTCGTCACTTTCACTCCTCCTTCCTTAACGAGCATGAGCACCCTTTGCTTGTGCATTTTGGGAGCGCCGCTTTAACGCGCGCACCGCCAAGGCAAGCACCAGCAGGGCAACGAGTGCCAGGGCAAGCTTTCCTTGCCAACCCAGGCTTGCCAAAATCTGCTGCACCGGATCGACCGAGGCTACCTCGGCGTTGTCCACCGCGTGTCCGCGAACAAGCAAGCGCTGTGTGTTCACCCCGTAGGGCGTGCAGGTGACGAAGGTGAAGTAATCCTCGTCTTCGTCCACCTCCAAACTCGAGATATCGTCCGGGTCGACCACCGTGATCTGATCGACCTCATAGCTTTTCTTCTCGTCCAAGACGTAAACCGCGAAGGTGTCGCCCAGCCCCATCTGGTCGAGATCGGTAAGCAGCAAGGCCGAAGGCAGGCCGCGATGCCCCGCCACCACGCAGTGCGTGCCTTTGCCACCAATGGGCAGCGAGGTTCCCAGCACGTGGCCAAGGCCGGTTTGCAGGACCTCGTCGGAGAGCCCGTGGTAGATAGCCAACCTGACACTGATCTTGGGAATCTCGACGTAACCCATAACGCCGTCACCTGCCACGTTAAGCAGCTGCCAGTACTCGTCATCGGCTGAGACCTCGGGTTTGGTGCTGCTGAACGCATCGGCAAAACTCAATTCCAAGGACTCGTTATACTTCCGAGCGGCAGCCTTTGCCTTGGAATAATCCTCCGACGAAAGCTGCTGCACCGATTCCTGGTAGCTATCGATCAGCTGATTCTGGCGAAACTGATTCCACAGGTCGCTGAGTGTCGGGTACAACAAAATGCACAAACCCAGGATGAAGATGAGGGCAGGCACCAGAAAGCCCGGTGCCTTCCCCTTTTTCGTTCTGTCCAAAGCCTCAGTCAAACGTCATCCCCGAGCTAGGTTTGCTAGTTGTTGCGCTTCCTGCGACGCGCGAAGTACACTGCTGCCGCGATGACCATCAGAGCCAGGCCCGCGATGGTGAAGAGCAAGGTACCCATACCGCCGGTGGTAGGCAGCGAAGGCGTGCTGGAGTTCTTGATCACGATGTCGAACTGATTGGCATGGTCGTTGTCTACGCTGCCGGAAACAAGGTTCTTATCAGCATCATTCACTGCGGTCACTGCCGAATCCCCGGAAAGGTTGCCCAAATGCTCGGTAGCGTCATCAACCTTCATCTGCGAAGCAAGGTCGAGCTTGAAGGCGCCGGAGGGAGCATAGTAGCCCTTGGGTGTTGTGGTTTCCTTGAAGTAGTAATCCTTGTAAGGATCAAGACCCTTGATCAGCAGGCAGGACTCGTTGCCATCGGCTTGAATTTCAGTAATGCTGCCAGCTGCAGACGGACGGTAGTAGTAGGAATCCGCGCCGGTGCTAACCTTCTCGAACGTAATGGCCTGCGTGCAATTCTCATCCGAGTACACCGTGAAGCCGGAACCCGGAAGCAGGTCTTCGTTCATGTCCTTCTTGGTGAGCTTTGCGGAATAGGCGTAGAGCGTAGTAGAGCTTGCCGTGGTCTCGGAATACGAGGTGTCGCTGGTGCTGTACTTCACCTTGGCGGTATTGGTTGCCTTGGAATCACCCGTGTTCGCCGCGCCCGTGATGTCGCTCATGACCTTCGTTGTATAGATGATGTAGTAGGTGGCGCCACCGGTGAGCTTTTGGGAATCGATATTGAACTCAACGCTCTGGGTGCCGTTGGCGTAGGTGCCGATGGTGCCTTCAGAGATGCAGTTCTCAACAGCCGTGGTTGGCTTGTAATCGCTGGCCTGGTCGCCCTCCTCGGAGTAGATCTTCACGCTACCCGCAGTGTATTGTTGGTTTACCAGCGAATCGGAGAGCACCAGGCGCGGAGTCGTGGTGTTATCCCAATTGGGAACCGTCAGCTTGACGCGATAGGTAATAGTTTCACCCACGGTAACAGTCTTGGTGTTCTTCCAGGTAGAATCCATATCAGTGCCGTTGGCGCGCATGACCTTCTTCTCGATGGAAGCACCCTTGGTGCTCTTCATCGCAACGGTCGAAGTGCCTTCATCGCCGTCACCAGCCTTGATAGTTGACTTATTGCCGTTCATCTTCACAAAGACGGAGAACGGCGTGTAAACGCTTGATTCGGCCGCCGTGGTCTTTACGGAAACAATGTAGTAGCCCGGGCTAAGCTTAAGCGTTGCACTGGTACCCGAAACCGTGGTCTCAGATGCAGTGGGCTTGGCGTACGTAGCGGTACCGTAGAGGTAGGTGGCCAGGAAGTTCGACAATGTCGGGTTGGAGCTGCTCGACAAGCTTGCAAGGTAGTTATCCTTGCTCATGCTCGCCTTATCCGCAGCCGCCTGCAAATACGAATCGAAGCTCGTCTTACCATCGGTGGCCGTGGTGTCGTACTCGTAGGTATTGTAGTCAGATCCGTAGCTCATAACCTTATAGACCTGCACGGTCTCGCCGTCGGCAAGGCCTGTAAGCGTTAGGCTCTGCGAATAATCATCCGCATATGCGGAGCCCACCGTGATACCAATACTTGAGAGCAAGGCAAACATCAGGGCAAAAACCGCCCCGAACATCCTTTTTGTCGTGCTCATCTTGCTTCCTTTCTCTTTACGCCAATGGCGCCTTATAAACAATTAAATTTGGCTTGCAGACTGCACGCGCTTTCTCTTAAGCGCGCATCCAAGCAGAAGGGAGAACTTGTTCTTTTTGCCGTGGCATCCATGCGGGTAGCCGGCCGACCAGAATCTAGGCATGGCGACCACGCTCCCTTACTTGGCGGACGAAGCGCCGCTCGCGCAGATACCAGGCAAGAGCCGCCGCACCCATCAGGGCAAAGCCGCCAGCAACGAAGGGTCCGATGCCCAACCCGCCAGCTGAGGGCAAGCTTGCCAGCGAAACATCGCGCACGGTAAGCGTGTAAGCCACGTTGGTGGCACTCGAGTTGTCGTCCCATTTGACGAAGCCGGACGCGGCATCTTCGTCGATCTTCGATTCGTCCTCCAACGCGAAGGTGGTTTTGCCGTCCTCACCGGTTTCGACGATGAAGGTCAGGCTTAGGTTTTCCGCTGCTTCAAAGCCAGCGGGAGCCTTTGTCTCGGTGAGCGTGTAGGTGCCCTGGTCAAGGCCGGTAAAGCTCAAGCCACCCGAAGCATCCGTGGTGAGCTTGTGCGCCTGCGCCCAGTCGCCCGTGCCGTCCACCTTGGCAAGCGTGAACTCGGCCCCTGAAACGCCAGCAGCCTCATCCAGCGAGCCCTCACCGATCTTCTTCACGTTCAAGCCCGCACCGAACTTGTTGGTGACGGACGTTACCGCCGTTTGGCTGGCATCGCCTTCTTTGGTTATGGTCGGGCTTCCGTTGGAAACGACGGCCTTGTAAACCGTCGAGGCCTCGAAGGAATAGCCCGCCGGCGCTTGAACCTCTTTGATGTAGTAGGTGCCTGCCGGCTGCTTGGTGAAACTCACGACGCCGTTGGTGCCGGTTGTCACACTCTCGATCTCCTTGGTGCAGGCCGAATCTGAATACAAGGTGAAGGTGGCACCTGCCAAAGGCTTGCCCGCCAAGCCCTCGCGGTCTTTCTTGGTAAGCGAGATAATGCCTTTGACCTCAGCATTGTTGATCATCAAAAGCACATGCTTGGCGTAGGTGGTGCCTCCATCCTCGGCCTCCCACGAAGAGCTGTCGTGAGCGTAGGAGGAACGTGGGTCGTCCACCGTGGCATCAGGCATTTCGGTAGCCGCGGTGTAGCGCGCATCCTCGGTGGTCACCGCGTAATCAAGGTAACCATCGTTCGGGTCGGCCGAAGCATCGTAGGCAACTGAATCGCTGCTGGTTGGGTCGCCGATCCACGCCTCGCGCAGGAAGTAGGTAACGGGTTTGTTGTTGATGAACAAAGGCAGCTCGCCCCAGCTGAAGGTCCATTTATTGTCGCTGGAAAGCTGCACCTCGTTGGAGGCTTCATTGCCATCAACATCCACCAAGGTGCTCTTGCCACTCGCGCCGGCCTCAGGCACTATCTCCTCCACATTGCCGTAGCTGCGCCACAGCTGCACCGTCACCGGCTTCTTGTCCACCGTGCCCTTGGCCCATTCCTTCTTGGCGGTTACGGAGGTATAGGCCACCGAACGGTTGTAGATGTTGAGGATGAACTGGTTGTCGCCAACCTTTGCCCAAGTAACCTCGGACGATCCGCCCTCGGTTTCAACCTTTCCGTCGGCAATACCCTCGTTGTAGGTCATCGTGAACGTGATGGTGTCCGGGCCATCGTAGCCCACCACGTCTTCCTTGTTTTCCGTAAGAACATAGCTGGCGCTTGTATCGGCCGAGGCCTCAGGTGCGGCAAGGGAGAGATAGAAGACGCCATTAGCATCGGTTTTCGCCTGGCTAACCTTGGTGTAAGCATCCGGATGCTCGTTCACGATCGCCGTGTCGGTGGTGTATTCGTTCGTACCCGACTTTTGATAGAGCACGCTTTCGGCACCCGTGTCCGTTTGTTTCACACCAAAGCCCACGTCCGTCATGGCGGCGCCGGTGGTGTAGTCGTTCTTGAGCACGGCAAGCGTGCCCTTGTGCACGTAGGCATTGCGGAAGCCGATCGTCTGCCACGCCGACGAAGGCACGTCGGTGGGGTAGGCGGCCGCAAGCACCTTCACGTTGGCGCCGGTGGTGATGTTGTACTCCGTCCAGCCGTTGGTGTTGTAAGTGGAATTGGAGTTGTGCACCTCGTACCAGGTAAGGTTGTTCCAATCGTCCTGGTTAAGGTAGTAGTTTTCTTCCTTGACGGTATACAGGCGGTTCTGGCGCGCGTCGATTTCCCAGGTATAGGTGTTGGTGGCCGCATCGTAGGAGGTGTAACCGTAACGGCGGTCGCTCGTGCCAGTGCGCGCCTGCGCCACGTCGGATTCAGGAAGAAGAAGCAGCTCGTAGTCGACGACATCGGTCGTGGTGCCGTCAACGGTTGCCTCGTGGGTCACATCAACGCTAAAACCCTTGCTCGAATCATAATCATCAAGCGAGCTGTAACCGTGCTCGGTCTTGAACTGTTCCAGCGCGTCCGTCTCACCCTCGAAGGTCTTGCTTACCACCAGGCGCGCCTTCTTGGCCACCAGCACGCCATCGACATGCCAGCCGTCGGTCTCGTCGTACTTGACCGCGCTCCAACGCACGGTGAAGTTTGCCGTGGTGAGATCCGTCTTATCGATGACCTCGTCGTCGATCTTGATGATGCTCGAAGACTCACGTGCCTTCGCCAAGATTTCCTCATCGGTGGGGATACGCTCGAAGGTAACGCCGTCTTGCGTATAGTTGGTCCAGCTGGAAGGTGGCTTGATGCCCGTACCGCCGTTGGTTGTTGCTACGCGAATCTGGGCATCCACGTCGTAGGCGGAGCTTGCATCCGCAGGCGCAAGCAGGGTGAAGCCACCAGAACCGAAGGTATCGGTACCCGATACGCGCGTGGAATAGATCGATTCTGTGTAGCTGTCGGAGCCTTGGGAGGTGGAACTGCCGTCAACGTCCAAAATCTCGCAATTGAGGTTGAGGTAGAAGTTGGCGCTGCGAATATGCGGGCTCGAGGTATTGGTGTCGTTTGCCGACCAAACCGACTTGACGCTCACGCTGCCCGTCTTGGCGGCCAGCCCTTTAAGCTCAGCCAAGGAAATGGTATCCCCCGCCGCATACACTTTGCTTTGTCCGGCAATCTGCCAGCCCATAAATGAATAAATGAACTTGCGAGTGGTCTTCTGAGTCCAATACACCGTGGCGATATCCGTGTCAGGGGCAAGGAAGCTGTAGTCGCCACCGTCCGTTGCATCAAGGTTCACCGTCAGGCTCGCCTTGCCGTCGTCGATGGTGGCGTTCTCGGAATCGATGATCACCTGGTCGGCAGCCTGAATGTTGCCAAGGGTGACCCTGTCGGAATTGGCCAGGGAGGCCGTATACACAAGGTCAAACTTGTTGGGGTTGTAATCGATGGCCTTAAAGATGATGTGGCTCGCAATACCTGCAAGCGTATAGGTAAGGGTGCCGTCATCGTTTTCGATGACGTCGCTTACCTCCACCGCGTCGCCACCTTCGTCAACGACGCTCCACTTCACAGTGTCCTTGGTGGGCTTCTTAACGGTGAAGCTCGCCTTGGCGGTGCCAGCCGAAGCTGCAAGGTAGGCAGTGGGGCGCGTTTCGCCTTCGTCGTAGATACGGTTGCCGTCATCGCTCACCGACACCGCGTAGAAGCCGTTGTCGACGATGAGCTGCTTGTCCGTGGTGTAGCGCGAAGTTTCGCAGAAAAAGGAGCTTGGGGTGGTGAAAGCTCCGTCGTTGCGGTTGGCAGGCAAATAGTACAGATCAAGGCTCTTTTCACCTGTGTCCTCGTGAATCCACTGGCGGCCTTTGGTGAAGATGTACCAAGCGCTTTCATCGTTGTTGGTCACGAGCTGAGGTGAAACATCGGCATACATCTGATCGGTACCGGAGTCGCAATAGCCGAAGATGAAGTTGCCCCAATCAGTGCTACCGTCGGTGTAATCCTCGTCGGCGCGGCAGAGCTCATCGGTGGAGAAGCCAAATTGAGCAAGCGGCCCCACCAAGGCGGAGGCGGGAATGATCTCGCGCGTGCCGCCGGCGCGTTTGGCTTCTTTGGTAACGACGATGGGCTCAAACCCTTCGTCGCTTGCGGAGTCGTAGACCTTGCCGTCCTTGCCCACGTACTTCCACTCGCCGCCAATGGCCACGCGCAGGTTAAGGGAAACCGGATCGGTGTCGGTGCCGTAATCGTCGGAAACGCTGCTTGAACTCGTGCTGTCCGCCGCAGCGAGAGCATCGTCATCCGACTGGGCGCCTGCTTCGTCAGCGGAGTTGTTGGTGGCAGATGAATCCTCTTCAGAGCCGGAAGCGCTCGCCTGAGAATCTGCTTGATTGGAATCCGTCTGCGAAGCGCTTGACTGCGCCTGCCCCGACTGAGCAGCTGATCGATCGGAACCTGCATCTGCAGAGCCATTCGAAGCGCTTGAGATAGACGAGCTTTGGCCACTTGAGGCGCTATCCGATTCGGAGGAACCTGCAGCTGATGCATCGCTGGAGGCATTCGATGATTTCGAGGTGCCCAAGCCCGTTGAGCCACTTGAGTTCGCACCCGACTGGGCATCGTTCAGGGAAGCGGCGGAAACAAGCGGATCGGACGAGACGGAAGGATTGGCGTAACTTGCCAAAGAACAGCTGCTAACAAGGAAGAACAAGGCAAACAGGCATAGTGCGACAGCGGCGAAAAGAGCGCCCGCGAACCTGCGTGAGCCCGAATGCTGCGTAGCCTTCCCTGCCATGACAAGCGGGTACCTAGGGTACCCCCCCCTTCCGATGCGGAACAAAATCGTTTCGCCTAGCAAAAGCCCGATCAGTTGCGCGAGACGCCGTTGGCGTCACCGTTCGCGGCTAACACGGCTATGTCGGAAATCAAATTCAGCGGATTATCCCTGGATATCCGTTGAAGCGAACCCGGCGATGGTCGTCTTTGGTGCGTTTTGCCAAGTTGACGACCATTTTAACCACGTCTTTACAAAATACAAGAATAGTAAAGGTCGATTCGGCAGCAATTGATGCCTGGTCGGCACCGAATAGTCCATGCTCTTTAAGCAGTGCTTTTACCGTCTATTCATTGTTTCAGAATATATTCAAACAAAGGGGTCAAAAGTCTCGAACGGGAGGCTGCACTCTCCCCTATTTGCTGAAAACGAAGAGGCGCTTGGCCTGGCTTACCACGGAATCAAGATCCCAGGTTTTGGCTGTGTTGACCGCTGAGTACGGATCGCGGACATGCAACTTACCCAAACCGTCGACCGCGTAGGCGACGATATAGTGGCCGCCCGTCGTGAAGTCGCCCGGGCCCACATTGATGATGACGATGCTCCCCTTCTTCAAGGCACTCTTCAAATTCGACGAGCTTACCGACACCTCTTCGCACGTAAGGCCAAGCTTTTCCGCCTCGAAAGCGTAGAAGTCAGGGTCGGTGCCGCTATGGACGTAATCGTTTTCTACCGAATCGACCGACAAATCGTAAGGGGACTTGGATGTGTCGCCCGTCAGGCCCTGATACACCATGGCAAGCGCGGTAACGCCGCAGCCCGAGGTACCGATGCAGTGCTCGCTGTACTTCACCCATGCCCAGCGCGTGTCCCACTGGTAAAGCTCGGGCATGGCGCCGGAACGAAGCGTGTCGCAGCCCGCCGAGGCCTCGGTCTCGCTTTCGGTGTAGTTACGCACGAAGGCGAGCGCCTGGGTTTCCTTCGAGGCCAGAGTGAGCAACTTCACCTGCTGATCTTGGCCGTACTGCTCGTAGCTTTGATAGTTGGCAGCGATCCAGGCGGCGTCTTCGTTGGTTTGCGCCTTCTTCATCAGAGCCTTGGTGACCTTCTTGCCCAACAGGTTTTGCAAGGCGGATTCGTCTATGTTGGCGTAATCGGCGGGCGTGACGCCTGCCTGAGCATCGGAGGCCGCAGTGCTGCCTGCCGAGCTAATGGAAGTAGGGCTTGAAGAGGAATCAGCTTGCCCGCTCGCGTCCGACTGATCGGTGCTTGCCTGAGCATCGGTCGAGGCAATCTGCGCCTCGGTGCTCGTCTCGGCGCTTGCCACCTCATCGGCTGAATCGGACTCGCCGCCGATGCAACCCGCCAAGCGCAGAACGATAAGAACCAGCACCGCAGCAATAAGAATCACCAGAACGCGAGTGAGCGAATTCTGGGAATTGTTTTGCTGAAATGCCATCGATTCCGTGCCTTCCGAGTTTGCCTTTGGGTGATTTTGGTTTCTGACGCTAGAATTATGCCACGGCTACAGACGACGAAAGGGCAAACATGGGAGCAATTCTTCGTTTAATGCAATGCCTGCCCCTGGTGGTGGCTTTGGTCGTTTTGGCCTGCCTCATCTATCTGGTAGTGGCCTACACGCAATCGCCCAACCGCGCAAAAGAAGTTTTAATCAAGGTGTTCACGGCCCTGAACGGGGCTTTAAGCATTGCGCTGGGTCTGATATGCCTCTACTGCCTGGCCGAAGGCAACCAAGGCATGCTCGAGTTCTTCGGGATGTTCTTGGCGGTTGCCGTTATCGCTTTGCTTATTACCAGGATTTGCCGTGCAGTTTTCGTGCATCGCCACCCCAACTACGAATTCAAGCGTGTGCGCGCCCGCATCAAACGCAGCAAGGAGAAGGAAAAGTCCGGCACCTACAACGAGTGGGAATAGTCACTTACCAGGGAACTTCGTCTTCTTGGGCTGAGGCGTGGCTAAATTGGAAGGTCAGATCTTCGTCGTACTTCTGAGGGCTACCCGCCAGGCACACGATGAGCATCACGATGCCCACCGTGATCACCTGTAAAATCGAAAAGGTGCTTGGTGCGAAGGAAAGGCCGCCCGTCAAGGCAAGGCGGCCCGCAAGCAGGCCCGCCACCAAGACCACGCTTGCCAAAATGGCGCCCAGGTAATTCAGCCAGGCACGATTGAAATAGCACAGCAAGCTCATCACCAACGCCGCCAGCACGAAAGCTGCAGCCATAGCCCACATCTGTGGGTCGCACACCATGCTCAGATAGTTAGCGTTAAGGTCGGTCCACATGCGAATTTGCCAATTCGAAAGAGGCTCCCATCCAAACAGAGAGCACGAGCCAAGCCCGCCGAAGGAAAAGGCAATCACTGCTGATTCGAGCGCGGTAATAAGTGCGTTTTTAGGACGAAGGGCCCAGCCCGCGAGTAAGGGAGCCAAAGCAGCGCCGCCCGCCGCGCCGAAAACCACCGTGGACAAAGCGATGTTCGCCGAGACGTTGCTGAAGCGCCCTACGAAGAACCACCACAGTAGCGTGACGAGCACCAATACAACGCCGCAAGCCACCCCACCATTGAAAGCAAGCGTCACCCCGAAGAAAACGAGCACCGCCGCCACGCCCACATGGGGCAGTACGCCTGTAGCGAGCACCAAAGCGCCGTATATCGCCCAAGTAACGGGACTCGACCAGTCGTTTGCCGGGGTGAAGTTTCCCACCGCCACAAAACCGGCAACCAGCACGCCGACAACCGCGCAAACGCGCTGGAAGACCGCATCGCCCCTCTCGGCAATCAGGTCGACCAAAGGAATGCTCGGCTGCACAGGCTCAACCGGCGCAGGCGCCGCAACCGGCTCCATGTCGTCAGTTTCATCGGGTGTGGCCTCGCCTTTGATGGCGGAAACCAGGCTCTTGAGCTTTGCCTTTCCCGCCTTAACGTCACCCAAGCACGGCTGCATCTCCTTCGCAAAAGCCTTCACCGTGTCGTAGCGGTTATCGCGCTCAGGGTCGAGCGCGCAAAACATGATGTCATCGATGGCCTCGTCTATCCCCTGCTTAAAGGCAGAGGGAACGAAGATCTCGGCGCCATAGATGGCATCCTCGGCATCTTCCAAGCTATCAACTATGAAAGGGTTGCTGCCGGTGATCATCTGATAGGTGAGCGAGGCGAGTGCCCATTCATCGCAGCGCTGATCAAGCTCCTCTTGGCGCATCTGCTCAGGGGGCATGTAGCCGATAGTGCCACCCGACGCCGCCGAACCGAAGCCCGATTCGTCCATCAGACGTGCAAGGCCGAAGTCCACAACCTTAACCTGGCCTTTTGGCGTTACCAATACATTGGCAGGCTTGATATCCAAGTGCAGCACGCCCTTGGAATGCGCCACCTGCAGAGCCTTGGCAACCGCCTTGAAGATGCAAGCGATCACATCAGCATCCAAGGAATCAGGGTAATGGGTAATCAAATCGGCCAGGGAAACGCCGTCGACGTACTCCATGATCAAATACCCCAGGTTCCCCTGTTGGCGGAAATCGTGGATCTTCACGATGGTAGGGTCGTCCAAGGTAGAGGCTGCGCGCGCTTCCTCTAAACCAGGAACGTTCTTTGGCGAGCTTGTGGCACCAGGGCCTATGCCATGGGAATCCACGGCATCAGGAGCAGCGGAGTCGCTGGAAGGCATCGTCTCGGTCCCGCGGCCAACCGCGCCCTGCGCGGCACCGCCGAGGCCAACGCCGCCACGACCCTTGGCATCGACGCCGATAAGGCTTACCGACGGCGGGAACACCTCGGTTTCCCCGCGATGCGAGGGGCCACCCAGCAAACTTGCGAACTTTTCCTCGGCAGCCAGAAATCCCGTGGTGTTGCGCAGCACCTGAGAGCGCCCGCGCGAAAACCTGCCCGGCTTAACCGGCGCTTCCGCTTGAGCAACAGCATCAGCCTGGACATCGGCCTCGAGAGGGATGATCTTGATGGCAACCTCACGGGCAAGATCGGTGTCGTAGGCATGGACAACCTTGGCGAACCCGCCGGAGCCCGCCTCGTCAATCGGCGCGAATCTGCCCAAAATAAGCTCGGCCACAGGCTAGCCCTCGGTCACGAATTCCTGCACGAAGTGCTTGATAATAGCCGCAGACGTCGGCGTGCACAGCTCGCCCTCAAGCAGCTCGTCCTTACTCACAACGGGCAAGCCCTCATCGATGATCGCCGCCGTTGCGGGCGCAGGAATATCCATAGTGCCATGAGCGCATTCGACGGTTCCCTGACCGGTTTGGACGGCGGTCGCACGCACGAACGAAGGCTCCAAAACGTAGAAGGTTGCCGCAATGGTAAGCGCGTTGAGGATGCTTAGGCCCTTGCCAACTTCATGGAAATGAGTTTCCTCGACGGGGACGTCATGGGCCTTCGCCTCGGCGTGGGCAAGGATGTCGTACACGGCACGCAGATGGCCCTTCAGCTCGTCAGGCGCGTTGAGGCCATCGATGCTCTCGTTCACCTCGGCGATGTCGTGATGCTGCTTGGCGGGAACGCGGGCCTCGCGCAGAATAAGCGCGCGACGCTTGCGCTGGTCGGCGTCAAGCAAGGATTCCAGCTGGTCAAGAATGGATTTACGCGTGGCCGTCTGGCTTAGGTCGAGCATGATTTCTCGCGGCTCAGCGGCGCTCCCCTGCTCTTCAGCAGTGCTTTTCTGCCCCTCGGCGGCTTCGGCAGCCTGAGCTTCTGCGGCGTCTTGGCTCTCGGACTTGTCGGCTGGCGCGGTGGCCCTAACCTGGTCGCGGGCGCCACGCTCAAGCGAAGCCTCGCCTTGCGTGGGCTCAGACTCCACAGCTCCCTCTTCCTTATCAGGCTTGCCTTGCGCAGGCGCAGCCTGGGCAGCACGGTCTTCCTCTTCCCTTTGCGCAGCCAAGGCAGCGCTTACCTCTTCGGCCGAGAAAGCAACAGTCTTTTGCAGGAAGGGCAAGGGCGCGGTGTGCTGAAGCCCGGGAACAGGAATTTCCGCCGTGTCGGCATCTGCGCGCGCTTCGGTCTTAAGACCCGAGCCGATCTCGAGATTGCCGCCTTCGCCGGCATGCGTGTTGGCATGCCCGACAACAGGACGAAGGATACTTCCCAAGGCGGATAGGAATCCATCGTGCGCAGACGCACCATCGTCAAACCCAGCCGCCCGACAATTGTCGACACTGTAGGTGCGCGCGGCACCATGGCTTCGCTGAAGCGTCTCCCCTGCCGCATTCTTATCACCCGCAGAAGCGCTGGCGCCAGCCGCAGCCTCGGCGCTGTCAGGAATGCGCAAATGATTGATCTGGTGCGCCTGAAAACCGGCTCCAAAGCCGTTGTCGATGTTCACCACCGAAACGCCGCTCGCGCACGAATTGAGCATGGAAAGAAGCGCGGCCAAACCACCGAACGAAGCGCCGTAGCCAACGCTCGTGGGAACCGCGATAACCGGGCACGAAACCAGGCCCGACACCACGCTGGGCAGCGCGCCCTCCATGCCGGCAACCGCAACGATCGCCTGCGCGTTGGCAAGAACGTCCATCTGGGAAAGAAGGCGATGCAGCCCTGCAACGCCCACGTCGTACAAGCGCACGACCTTGTTGCCCAGGGCCTCCGCCGTGAGCGCGGCCTCCTCGGCCACCGGGAGGTCGCTGGTGCCCGCCGCGGCAACCACGATGGAGCCGTTGCCGCTAGGCTCTGGCAGAGCGCCGATGACGCCGACACGCGATTCCTTGTGGTAATCAAGATTGAAGACGCCTTGCAAATCGGCAGCGGCGTCGGCGGAAAGACGCGTGATCAAAACGCAATCCTGCGCCTTCGCAAGCGCCGAGCAAATGGCGTGCAGCTGCTCGGTGGTTTTACCCTCGCCGTAAACGACCTCGGCTGCACCTTGGCGGATCGCACGATGATGATCGAGCTTCGCAAAGCCCAGATCCTCGAAGGGCTGCCGCTTGAAGCGCAGCAGAGCGTCCTCAACCGAAAGCTCGCCGGCGGCAAGCATGCGTAACGTGGTTTCGATATCGACTTCAGACATAAGGCTCCCTTGCGCTTTTAGCCTAAGAGCTCATGCACCTTAGGCATCCACTCGCTGATCTTGATGTGCTGAGGGCAATGTTCCTCGCACAATCCACACGAGATGCAGTCCTCGGCGCGACGGCCGAAATTTCCCACCTCGTTGGCATAGTTGTCGCGCGCCATCTGCAAATCGTTGTAAATGAAGTTTAGGTTGTAGGCAGTGAAGTTGTTGGGGATAACGATGTGATTTGGGCAATATTCCACACAATAGTTGCAACCCGTGCAAGGAATAGCCGCGCACTCGTCGAAAGCATGCTTGGCGCGGGCTATCACCGCCAAATCCTCATCGCCCAGCATGCCGGCATGAGCCTTGTTGGCAAGCGCGACGTTTTGGCGCGTTTGCTCCATATTAGACATGCCGGAAAGAACAACCGAGACCTCCGGCAGATTCCAAAGCCAGTCCAGGCCCCATTCGACATTCGAGCGCTTGATGGGCGCGGCATCGAAAACCTCCTGCGCGCCTGTGGGCACGTTGACCAGGTAACCGCCGCGCAAGGGCTCCATGACGATAACGCCCAGGCCCCGCTTGGCCGCCTCGCGCAGGCCTTTCAAGCCCGCCTGGTAATCGGTGTCGAGGTAGTTCAACTGAATCTGCACGAAATCCCACGGCGCGGCGTCCAGGATTTCCTCAAAAAGCTCGTAGTCGTCGTGGAAGCTGAAGCCCATGTAGTCAATGCGGCCGTCAGCCTTGGCGCGCTGAATGTCGTCTAAGATCCCCAGACGCTTGGCGCGCTTCCAAGTGCCGCCGTTGATGGAATGCAGCAGGTAGAACTCGATGTGGTCGGTTTTCAGACGCTCAAGCTGCTCGGCCAGAATGCGATCGAAATCGCCCACCTCGCGCCACAACCACGAGGGACTCTTCGTGGCCAGGTGGACCTTGTCGCGGTAGCCATCCTCAAGGATGCGCGCCGTTATTTCCTCCGACTTGCCGTTGAGGTAGTTGTAGGCGGTGTCCAGATAATTGACCCCGTTGTCGATTGCCTCCCTAACCATGGCAATCGATTGCTCCATGTCCACGTCTTCGATGGTGGTGTCGTTGGTGGCACGACCGCCGTTCTTCATCGGCAGACGCATGATGCCAAAACCCAAAGGCGAGACCTTCACGCCCGTTTTCCCCAGTGTGCGCAACTCCATGTCTTACTCGCTTTCCCCTTTAGGGGCTCTGACGCGCCCCAGCTATTCAATTGAAAAAGGCGCAAGACCTTTTCAATCCTGCGCCTTCGCTTCTACACGTTGAATTTGAAGTGCATGACGTCGCCATCCTGAACGACGTAATCTTTGCCCTCCTGGCGCAGCTTGCCCGCCTCGCGGCAGCCCTTCTCGCCGCCGAGCGCGATGTAGTCTTCAAAGCTCGCGGTTTCGGCTTTGATGAAGCCGCGCTCGAAATCGGAATGGATAACGCCCGCAGCCTGAGGGGCCTTGGCGCCAACCGGGATGGTCCATGCGCGCGCCTCAACCTCGCCCGAGGTGAAGTAGCTCTGCAAGCCAAGCAGGCGGTAGGCTGCCTGGATCAAGCGAACCAGGCCGGACTCGGTCATGCCCATTTCCTCTAGGAACATCTCGGCGTCCTCGGGATCAAGCTCGGCAAGCTCGGCCTCGGTCTTCGAGCAGATGGGCACGGGCTTTTGGCCATCGATTTCGGGCAACTCGTCGTTCAGGCGGTCCTCATCAACGTTGGCGATGTAGAGGATGGGCTTCATCGTGAGCAGGCAAAGCTCGCGGATGACATCCTTTTCGTCATCGCTCAAATCCAAGCTCAGGGCGCGATGCTCTTCAAGCAAGCCCTCGTGAACCTTCTTCGCCGTTTCGAAAAGAAGGGCGCGGTCCTTGCCGTAGCGTTTGGCATCCTTTTCCAGGCGAGGGAGTGCCTTCTCGATGGTAGCGATGTCGGCCAAGATCAGCTCGGTTTTGATGGTGTCAACATCGGCTTCGGGGTCGACCTTCTTGGACACGTGCTCGACATTCGGGTCGCTGAAAAAGCGCACAACCTCGCAAATCGCATCAGTGTCACGGATGTTGGCCAAGAACTTATTGCCCAAGCCCTCGCCGTGGCTCGCGCCTTCCACCAGGCCCGCGATGTCCACGAACTCGACCGTTGCAGGAACGATCTTCTTGGCATGGTCGAGCTCGGCCAAGGCCTCGAGGCGCTTGTCGGGCACGGGAACCAGACCAACGTTGGGTTCGATGGTCGCAAAGGGGTAGTTTGCCGCGAAGCCCGTCTTCTTGGTGAGCGCGGTGAACAAAGATGACTTGCCGACGTTGGGGAGGCCGACGATGCCAATGGAAAGAGCCACGGAATTCTCCTTGGATTGGATACGGTAAATAATTGTTTAGCGTTCAAGAATCATACCACCCCCATGCAGGCTGCAAGAAGGATGGCGGTTCGACTTGATGGCGGTTCGACTCGATAGCCAAGCCCGTGCCGCCGCTAATCCTTAAGCTGATAAGGAAGAGGGCGCATTTCGAAGGGATAGCGGCCGTCGAGCGCGGGCATGGCTGCGGTTTTGTCAGGGTCGTGCTGCTCGCGGGGCTTGCCGTGTTTGGCGTTAAGAGTGCTTTGCTCGGCAGCACGTTTGACGTGCTTGGCGGAAACGGGGGCAAGATCGAGCGGATCGGAGCATTCCTTAGTCGAAACGGGGTCCATGGGCGCAGTCAGATCATGCGAAGGCGTGGTGTGCTTAGGCACGCTTGATTCGCGCTCGTCGGCGCCGTCCGAAGCATCGATTTCGGGGGTCTCCACCTTCTTAGGAGCTTCTTCCGGGGTCCGCTTAACCTCTTCAAGGTCGACGTCCCACTCGAGATCGCCGTAAGCCCCCGTTTCGGCGTAGGCCGCGGCGGGAGTCTGAACGCTCGGAACACTCGCGCGCGCAGGAGCAGCCTTGCTAGCCAATACGGGTGCAGCACTATCTGATGAAGAGACGGTCTCCGCCGAAGGCGGCACTGCACCAGAGCTGAGCTCAGCGGCTTTCTGCGCCGCAGCAGTCGAAATGGGAACATCGGCTGCGGAGCCAGACTCGGTAGCCTTGTTGGTGGGGTTGCGCAAAGCGTCAACTTCGAGCGGATTGAAGCTATCGGTGTCGCCCTTCTTGGTTTTAACGTCGGACATGCTCGCGCCGCTGAAGGGCAGCTGTCCTTCTTCCCTCGGCACGCCACGGGGGATGGCAAACTCGGCACCAGCACCGAAACGCGTGCCGCCGAACAGGTGAAACTTCTTTTCGGCTTTAGCCTTGGCTTCCGCCTCGGCAAGTTCCTTGGCGCGCGCTTCCTTGCGCTTGGCCTCAGGATCGTAG
Organism: Escherichia coli; assembly: GCA_963591685.1. Taxonomy (GTDB): domain Bacteria; phylum Actinomycetota; class Coriobacteriia; order Coriobacteriales; family Eggerthellaceae; genus Anaerotardibacter. The sequence continues at coordinate 332 of CAVAUO010000005.1, read as the reverse complement.
ATCAACTCACCGTCATAGTTAACCTGCCAAAAAACCAAGCCTTGAGCAGGAGCGTTCTCGCCCGCCGCGCACCGGTCGCAGGCAACCAAAACCTCGGCCACCCACTCCGGCTCGCGCTTTCCGCGACCAACAAGGACCAGAGTTCCCACGATGGTGCGCACCATCGAGTGCAGAAAAGCATTGCCCACAACGGTGATGACCACCAAGTTTTCGCCCCACATCTCGATCTCATCGATGTCGATGCTTACGACGTTGCGGTTAGTGGTCTTGCCCTCGGCGGACGCAGCCATGCAGAAGCTGCGGAAATCGTGCTCACCGATCAGGCAGGAAGC
>CAVAUO010000004.1:0-26108 GCA_963591685.1 Escherichia coli | reverse complement strand
GGTATAAGTGAGCTCGGCCCCTTGCTCGATGCACAGCTCCCGAAACACCTCGTCGGTGACGCCCGCCATGGGAGCCAAAATCACCCTGCGATCGTCGAAAAGCATGGTTTACTCGTCAACCTTAAGGATGGCCATGAATGCCTCCTGCGGAACCTCAACGTTGCCGATGGCCTTCATGCGCTTCTTGCCCTTCTTCTGAGCCTCAAGCAACTTGCGCTTTCGGGAAATGTCGCCGCCGTAGCACTTAGCCAGAACATCCTTGCGAACCGCACGGACCGTCTGCCTGGACAAGATGCGAGAACCGACGGCGGCCTGGATGGGAACCTCGAACTGCTGCCGCGGGATAATTTCCTTGAGCTTTTCGCACAGAACGCGACCCTTTTCATAGGCCTTATCCTCATGAACGATGAAGGACAGAGCGTCGATCGCCTTGCCGGAAAGAAGCACATCGAGCTTAACGAGCTTGGAGGGCTTGTACTTGTCGAAATCGTAATCGAGCGACGCGTAGCCCTTCGTCCTGCTCTTCAGCTGGTCGAAATAATCCATGATCAGCTCGGACAGAGGCATTTCCCACAGCATCTCGACCGTCTGCATACCCAAGTAGTTCATGGTCTTGAACTCGCCGCGACGAGCGCAGGTAAGATCCATAACCGCGCCGATGTAGTCAGGCGGGATAAGAATCTTCGCCTTAAGATAAGGCTCCTCGATATGGTCGATCGCGCTCGCATCGGGCATATCCTGCGGGCTATGCAGGGAAATCATCTCCCCGCTCTTCATGTACACGTTGTATTCAACGCTTGGTGCGGTCGCAAGCAAATCAAGGTTGAACTCTCGCTCTAGGCGCTCCTTGATGACCTCCATATGAAGAAGGCCAAGAAAGCCAACACGGAAGCCGAAACCAAGAGCATGGGAAGTTTCAGGCTCCCAGATAAGGGCAGGGTCGTTTAAAGACAACTTCTCCAGTGCGTCCTTCAAAGGCTCGTACTGATCGGCATCGATGGGAAACAGGCCGGTGAAGACCATGGGCTTGACGTCGCGATAGCCGGGCAAGGCTTCGGCGCATCCGCCCGCAGGCACGGTAATGGTATCGCCGACCTTCACCTTTGAAGGATCCTTTAGACCGGTGACCAGATAGCCTACCTCGCCCACACCAAGATCGGCGGCCGGAACCTCTGCCGGTCGCCTAACGCCAACCTCCTCGACGGTGGTGACGGTATCGGTTGCCATCATGCGAATGCTCTGCCCCTTTTTAATGGAACCGTCTACAACGCGAATCAAGGCAACGACACCGCGGTAAGCATCGAAATAGGAATCGAAAATGAGAGCGCGAAGCGGAGCTGATGAGTCCCCCACCGGCGCCGGGATGTTGTATACGACGGACTCGAGCAAGTCATGAACGCCTTCGCCCGTCTTGCCGGAGGCAAGCACCACATCTTCCGCGGGAAGGGCCAGGCCGTCTTCAATCTCGACCTTAACGCGCTCGGGATCGGCGGCGGGAAGATCGATCTTATTGATCAGGGGGATAATCTCGAGGTTGGCGTTCATAGCCATCATGCAGTTGGCAACCGTTTGCGCCTCAACGCCCTGAGTGGCGTCCACCACACAAACCGCACCCTCGCAAGCAGCCAAGCTCCTTGAAACCTCGTAGGTGAAGTCGACATGACCCGGCGTGTCGATGAGATTGAAGTGGTAAGTGTTTCCATCGTCGGCCTGGTAATCCACGCGGACGGCCTGGCTTTTGATAGTGATTCCACGCTCTCGCTCGATATCCATGGAATCCAGAAGCTGGGCTTGCATGTCACGCGAGGCAACGGTGCCCGTAAGTTCCAAAATGCGATCCGACAAGGTGGATTTGCCGTGGTCGATATGGGCGATAATCGAAAAATTTCTAATGAAGCGAGGGTCGACTGCCATAATGTCCTTTTTATTCTTAGACCGACTGAAACGCATGCAGCGAGCGATGCGCCCAAATTGCAATTTAAACCTGATTATACCTAGGAGAGTCGTGCTGCAAAGCTAAGGCTATCTCCCCGTAAAACAAGCTCCCTCGCCTCGCAAGGCCCAATGCTTAAGCGAATGTTAAGTAAAGTAGGTCGAAAGCGACAAAAAGATGCACACCCAAGCTCGGCATATGGTATTATTTCAAAGCTTTCGTCTTCAAGAACAACTTTAAATGGAGGAATAAACGTGGCAAACATCAAGTCCCAGAAGAAGCGCATCATCACCAACGAGAAGGCCCGCATGCGCAACCGCGCAATCCGCGCAGAGCTCAAAACCGCAATCCGCGGCGTTCGTGAAGCAGTAGCAGCTGGCGATGGCGCCGCCGCTTACGCAGCAGCCCAGAAGGCTTGCCGCCTGCTCGATCGCGCTGTCAGCAAGGGCGTTATCCACAAGAACCAGGCTGCCAACCGCAAGTCCGGCGTCATGAAGCTCGCCAACACCATCGTCACCGCCGAGGACATCGCAGCTTACAAGCCCGCTCCCAAGAAGGAGCAGGTTGCAACCGGCTCCAAGAAGGCTGCCGCCAAGGAAGCCAAGGCTGCTGCTTACGCTGAGAAGGCTAAGATCAAGGAAGCCAATCGCAAGGAGACTCAGGCTGCCCAGGCTGCTGCCGCCAAGAAGAAGGCTGAAGAGGAAGCCGCTGCTGCAGCTGCCGAAGCTGAGGCCGAGGCCACCGAGGACGCTGAGTAAGCAAGCTGTCCTGAACCTTCGGGTTCGTCCGTATATCCATAAAAAAGGAGCCCACGGGCTCCTTTTTTATGTGCTGGCCTTCTTACGGCGCTCCAGCGCCGGCATACGTGATCAACGTCGCAGGGTTGCTATCAGCCAATCAAGGAAAACAGTGTCGGGGTCTCCCCCGCTTTTCATCGATTGCTCGGCGGTGCAGGCGGCCGACAATGCGCCCACCAATTCCTCCATACGATAATTTCGCGCCCATGACATATGGTTTTTCACACGCCAATCGGGAACTTTCAAAACCTTGGCCAAGCTACGCGATTCACCGCGCGCAGAAAGAGCTTTAGCGGTTATGAGCTCACGAATTCTACTTGTGCAAAACGAAAGAAGAGCGTAGGCGGATGTGCTTCCGTTCATCTTCTTTAGAAGTACAAGGCAACGTTCAAGGTTACGTCCTGCGAAGGAATCGACGAACTCCCAGGGCTTCACTTCAGCCGTGCGCGAGACCATAGTAAAAACTTCGTTCTCGTTAATCGCATCGCTGCCACGATGAGATAGCGAGAGCTTGCGAACCTCGGAATCAAGGGCAACCGTGTTCGTTCCCACCAAATCGATGAGAGCGTTTGCCGCACCCGGGGTAAGCTGGACGCCATGGCTTCGTGCCATGTTCATGACGGTAGAGCTCAAATCCCGCCTGCCCAATGGCGCGCAATCGATAATCGCAGTTTTGCCTAAAGCGGCGATCGCTTTGTAGAGCCGCGTATTTTTAGCAAGCTTATCGGCAATCAACAGCAACACCGTCGTCTGGGCTGGGTTCTCAAGATAGGAAACAAGCTGCTCGGAATCGGCTTTCTTCAATCGCTCGACCCTATCAACCCTGACCAAACGCACTTCGCTTGCAAAGGGCAAGGTGTTAGCAGCACCGACAATCTCCTCACCTGTGGAAGTCTCGCCCTGAAAGCGATCGAAATTGAAGCTCAGATCGCCCATCGTCGAAAGGCGTGCATCAAGACGCTTGAGCACGGTCTCGCGCTTAAGCTCATCTTCGCCAAGCACAAGATAGGCAGGCAAAAGGGGTGATTTGTTCTTGGAATCATCCATACGCCGTATTCTACCCTACAGCACAGACCTTGAGCCCGGTGCCGCTAAAGGAACAGACAACCTTACCCAACTCGTCGCTCCTAAACACCCGAGCGCCGCACCCATCAAGCGCCTCCAGGGCCTCATCTGTCGGATGGCCGTATCTATTCCCCGCACCGACGCTGATAAGCGCCACCTCCGGCTTCAGCTGTTCCAACAAAGAATCACTCAAAGAAACACGCGAGCCATGATGTCCCACCTTGAGCACGTCAATGTCACATAGCAGATTCTTATAGCCAAGCATCTCGAGCGTTTCACTTTCAGCGTCGCCGCACAAGAGCGTTTTCCAGGTCTTTCCACCTTCGGTAACCGACGCGATAAGTGTCAGACTATCTTGATTTCCGCCGTCGACCACGGCATCTGGCGAAATCACCTCTAAAGAGAAATTCCCAAGATCAAGCCTTGATCCACGACTCAACTCATGCGCCTTGCGCCCCGTCAACAACTGCGAAGCAGCTTCGATCTCCTTGGCTTTGGCGTTATCGAGCTGCGAAATACCCTTTGCCACATATATCGCATCAACAGCAACAATCCCCCGCAAGACGTCAAGGGACCCGTAATGATCGTCATCGCAGTGGGTAATCAGCACGCCATCAAGATGAGTCACGCCCTCGCTTGCCAAACCCTTTAAAAGCTTTGAATCCGAACGTCCGGTGTCGATCAAAAGATACTCGCCCTTACTTTCAATCAAGAATGCATCGCCTTGCCCAACATCGAGCATCACTAAGTCTTCGCCATGAAACAACACACGTGAGCCGCCCATGACGAGCAACAGGCAAAGCACGATGGCGCTTCCGGAGAGCCCCAAGACCGAAGCATTTCGAAGGGAAGGTCTAGGCCAAGCAACCCACCAGCCTACGCATAGCAAAAAGCCCAAAGCGAAAGCGAAGCCTGGCTGCAGGGATAGAGGAACGCATGCGTACGGCAAGCAAACCAACCCGTGAACCATCAGAGTAAAAAAGCCCAACACAACAACAAGCAATCCCATCGCTATATTCAAAAGAGCCGGCACAAGCATCAAGGGGACCAATAGCATGCAAAGTGCCATGGAAACACTCAAGATGGGTCCAGCCAGAAGATTGGCCAAAGGCGACACCAAAGGTAGCTGCGAGAATAGGCTGATGGTTAGAGGCAGGGTCGCAATCGTCGCGGAAAAAGTTACAGCCAGCGAATCGGTGACGGTACGCGGCGCATAAGGAACGCATGCGAACCACCATTTACACCATGGCGCAAACAGCACGATACCGAGCGTTGCCAAAACGGAGAGCTGAAACGAAACCGAAGTAGCGCATACGGGATCTATAGCAACAAAAAGCGCTATCACCAAGCCTAAAGCCGAAATGGAGCTAGCCCTTCGAGCGCTCAAAGAAGACAGCAAAGACAAGGCAGCCATCACCGCAGCGCGCAAACAGGAGATAGGCAAGCCAACCATGAACACATATAAGAGCAAAAAGCCGAAAACCAAGCAGCAAAGCGGCCGAGCACCAAGACCAAGCCTTCGCAAAACAATAAGGGCGAAACCGGACACAAGCGCCAAATGGGCCCCTGAAACCGCTACAAGATGAGCCAATCCCGCAAGCTTGAAATCGCCATACACAAGGCTTGATGACAAGCTCGGCCTGAATCCAAAAGCCAACGCAAGAATCAAAGACTTCAGCTCATCGAAAGGAATCAAACCCGCAAGCAGCAGCGAAGAAGCGTCCGAAGCACTGGCCGACTCATCTGCTGCTGGCAAGGCAACACCGCGAGCAGCAAGCTCAATCGCGTCAAACGACTCTGACGAACTTGCAATGAGGTCTTTCCTCCATGAGCCGATTAAGCCAGCCAGTCCCCTGCCTTCAGCAAACGAATAATCCTTGACGGCAAGCTTGGCGACCGCTCCCTTATCGTCCAAGTAGCTGGAATCATCCGGAAGCGACAAACTCCCCGAGACCATCATCGCGTCACCGTAATAAAGCTGTACAGGAGCGGAGAATGAAAGCAGCAGCTTGCATGTCATGGAATCGATGTGTGCGCTGACCAGGCATTGGGACCCATATTCTCCCTGCGTTGCATCGGCAAGGGCCAGCACCCGAACATCGCTCAACGAGCCTCGCTCAAGAACTATGGCACGCTGCGCATCCACGCTTGCATGCTGCAAGCAACCGCAAGCAAGCCCCAAAGCCAAGGAGACACCGCAAACAAGCAAAGGGGCAAAGCTTAGAGCAAATCGAAACCTTAAAATCGCATAGGCAAACAACAGCAGGCAGGAGATGACGGCGCAGCAAAGCACGATAGAGATATCCTGTCGCACGACAACGCAGGCAAACCAGAACACCAGTGCCCCCAAAAGCAAGGGCGGTATATTTGGCCGCGGAGCTTCGCTCACCTTTCCTTCGCCTTCGAAAAGCATCGCCAGCGCAACCTATACGCAAATGGAATCCGCTATAGCTTCGTATTTTTTTTCACCGATCCCTGAAACGCGCTTGATGTCCTCAGGCTTCTTGAAAGCACCGTTAGCCTCACGGTCGGCGATGATCTTTTGCGCAGTAACATCGCCGATACCCGACAAACTAGTGAGCTCATCCGCATCAGCCGTATTGATGTTTACCTTACCGCCAGCCGAACCCGCCTGCGTGCTAGAGGACGCTCCCGATGAGGAAGCCTTAGCCTGAGAAACCGAAGAGTTAGACTCGCCTTGCTTTTCAGCCACGACAACCTGTTGCCCATCGGTCAAAACTTGAGCCTGATTAACGCTTGCGCGATCGGCCTTCTTAGTAAAACCGCCCGCCTTCTCAACAGCCGCCGCAAGACGCGCGCCCTCGGCGAGTTCATACATACCCGGATGCTTAACCTGACCGACCACATCGACGTAGATGCATTTAGGAGACGCAGCTTGAGCGTTGGCATCCTGACTGGAATCCGATATGTCGCCCGTACTTCCCCCTTCAGAATTATTCCCGTCAGATGAGGATGCTGAATCCTGAGTGCCCTGGTTTTCCGAGGTATCGCCCGCCTCAACAAGAATGCCTGAGCCAGCAAAGGCTTCCCCTGATACCACACCCCAAAGCTGCTGACCAAGCAAAACAATCACCAAGGCAACAACGACAAGCAAGCCGACAAGCACTGGCAGGCGCAAGCCGCGAGCCTGCAATTTCTCGGATAACGAATAGGAATCGGTAACAAAAGACATGGCTAACCTCCTTGCAAAGAAGAAGCTTAGCCATGAGATTTAACGTATTGTTGAAGCCTGTTAGACGCATATTTAAAGGCGTCCTGAAGCAAGATTGAACGAAAGTTGCAAAAACCCTGAAGACCCAGCTGGGACTCAGGGTTTCAGCTTGAGAACAAACGCAACTACTGCGCTTCCACCACTTCCAAGGTGCCTCCCGCCTGAGATTCAATTTGAGCAGCATCAGACTTGCGAAGTTTGCGCGGCTTATAGCTTGGGCACGCATAATCATGCACCTCAACTGCGTTGAAGGCATCTTCAACCCACTGACCTAAATCGGAAAGCAAGCTCTCAGCTTCCTCAACCTTAAAAAGCTTTGCATGGGTCTCAGGATTACGAGGCATGAACAAGGTGCAGCAATCGGCGGCCTGTTCACTCGAGATTCTGAAAGTGCCCAGCTTTTCCGCATCGGAGATGATGTCGACCTTATCGCTGCCTATCAAAGGACGGTAAATCGGCAGGGAAACCGCCGCGTTCGTGGCAATGATATTATCCATGGTCTGCGAGGCAACTTGGCCCAAGCTCTCGCCTGTGACCAAAGCTTTCGCCCCCTCAAAACGCGCAATACGCTCGGCAACCCTGAACATGAACCTACGGTAAATAATGATACGCAGCGAAGGTGGAACAACGCTGGCAATCTCGCGCTGGTAGGTACCGATAGGCACAATATAGACACGCCCGATACACCCGGTTTGCTCAAGAACATGCGCAATATCGTCAACCAAAAACTCACTGGTAGCAGAAGTCTCGGGCCTGCCGGAAAAGTGCACACCGATAGGCGTGGCGCCTCGACGAGCTATTTTCCAAGTCGCAACAGGGGAATCGATACCGGAGGAAAGAAGGCAAACAGCTTTCCCGGCGCTACCCACAGGCAAGCCACCAACGCCTACGATGCTGCGACCGTAAACGTAGCAACCACCCTCGATAAACTCCACGCGAACATCTACACCGGGATTCTTAACATCAACCTTATGCTCAGGGAAATTACGGCACAGCTCAGCACCGATGAGCTTGATCATCTCCATCGAAGGGATTTCCCAGTTGGTGTGGTTACGCCTACAGGATGCTTTAAAGGTAGTAAAGGGCTCGCAATCACGCAAAGCGCGAACAGCCGTCGCATACACCTCATCAAGCTCTTGCGCACATTTATAGCCGCAACTCACACGTGCAATACCGGGAACACCCGCAATGCGATCAGCCACAGCGCAAGCATCCTCGTAGCTGGCGTTTTCTTCGATGAATATGCACAACCGGCCCGAAATACGACGAATGCCCGTAATGGGGCATCCGGAAAGAAGCGCCTTGAGATTGCTCGCAAGACGCTTCTCGAAAGTGGAGCGGTTGTGACCCTTCAAGCCGATCTCGTGATAATGAACGAGACAAACTCGCTGAAGAGACATAAGTCCTCCTATGAAACAAAGTAGTCGAAAGACGAATTAGTGATTCGAAACGTCGATGGTTGCAGGATCGTAGGAAACATCGCCCGAAGCCACCTCATCGAAAGCAAGGCTCAAAGGACGACGATTGTTCGACTTGGCGATATCGATTGCCTTTTCTAGCTGAATAGCGCGATTGCGTTGGCCACGCATCATGTCGTTGATGTCGTGAGCGCGCTTCGCAGCCAAGGAGCAAAGCAGGAATCGATCATTTTCAGCCTGATCAAGCAGGACGTCAATCTTTGGTTCGATAAGAGACATAGATATTTCCTTCTTACTGTTGTGCGTACGAATCGACGATTCCGACAAGCTCGCTCAAGGATTCGTCAAGGTCATCGTTCATGAGCTGAATATCATACTCCATTTTCAGGGAAAGCTCCACTTTAGCGTTCTCCATACGCATAGCGATGACGTCCTCGGTTTCAGTGCCACGACCGCGCAGCCTGCGCTCAAGCTCGGCCATGGAGGGCGGCTCTATGAAAATCAAATGAGCATCAGGCAAACGCTTGCGAACCTGAAGCGCACCCTGCACATCGATCTCGAGGATAACCTGCCGGCCAAGCCCAACCTGCTCTTTTATGGGAGCTATTGGGGTGCCGTAATAGTTGCCATGAACTTCGGCCCATTCGAGAAAGCCATCTTGAGCAACCAGGGCCCTGAAATCATCGACGGACATAAAATGATAGTGAACCCCATCTATCTCGCCCGGTCGAGGAGCACGCGTGGTGGCCGAGATGGAAACCCAGGAATCGGGTACCGCATCAATCAAACGAGCCACCAGGGTGCCTTTGCCTGCCCCTGATGGCCCTGAGATAACGAAAAGATTGCCAGTTCGCATTACCTATCCCAATCGATCAAGCAATGCCTTCCTTTGACGATCGCCCAAGCCCTTGATACGGCGGGATTCCGCGATGCCGAGCTCGTTGATCATCTTGAGAGACCTTGCCTTGCCAAAACCAGGTAGGGTCTCGATAAGGGTAAGAACCTTCATGCGACCCACCACAGGATCATCCTTCATATCAAGAACATCCCGCAGAGAGAGTTTACCGCTTTTCAACTCTTCGCGAACCTCCGCACGACGGATGCGAGCCGCCTTTGCTTTTTCAAGTGCCGCCTGACGCTGCTCCAGGCTGAGTTCAGGTACTGCCATTTTGGAACTCCTTCCAACACTGACGCCCCAACACGTCAGACATTCATCTAATAAAGATTAGTTTAATGATGGAACGATGATTATTAACCCAAATATGCATTTTTCCAAAATTTATTTATCATTTTTTACCAGATAAATGGTGATTTTTTTAAATAACCAAACATGCACTCGGAGTCGCAATACCCAACAAATTGGAAGGCTTGCATAATCAAAATTCAATTAACTGAATAATAAGTTGAACAATAGATAAACAAGTATCAGGCCAACAAAACAAGAAGCGCGTGTCTCCAAATTTGGAAACACGCGCATTCATCAGGCAAAACCTAAATTTACAAGCTATCCGATGGGCTTATATCAATGCAGAAACAGGAATCCCGATCTCGCCCTCAGCGGAATAGTTTGCAAGGCAAATAACACCCAAAACCTTGGCTTGAGCCTTATTTACGATCTCGATCAAAGGCTCAATCTGCGAGGCATCGTATAGCACTGGCAAAGCCAACACCACACCGTCCCCTTTGTTGAGCACGAAGCCGTGCCCAAGCTCCGCACCGTCACCTTTCTTCGAAGCATAAAGGAAGCGACACCAGCCAACGGCAGCAGCCATGAAACCGAACAGGCCATCCTCCTCGAAAGATAGAATGACCTTGGTCTTCTTCTGAACCTCCAAGCCCCTATCAAAACCCTGGAAGCACTCCACAAGCAAACGATTGGTAACGATAGGGTCCTCAAGCAGGCGATCCATGACAGGCAGGTGCTCGGCAACGTCACCATTAGGTAAGCTTACATTTTCATCAAGCGCGCAAGAACGACGCAGCAGATCGATTACTTCTTCTTTTTTCATTCTTCCTCTTTCGGAAAATCATGACCACTTTTGCACGGAACGATTATACAAAATCCCCCAAATGCAGTTTCATAACAAGACGAAATAGAGACGTCTTTACGAATAATTATTCCAAACAAAGCCCAGCTCAGGAGTCTGATACTATCAGCAATGAAAAGGAGTTGGGATATGTCGATTACGCAAATAGAATGCTTTGTTGCTGCATACGAATACAAGAGTTATTCAGAAGCAGCTAAATCAATGTACAAAACCTCCGCCGCTATAGCTAAACAGGTCCACTCGCTTGAACAGGATCTCGATCAAACTCTTTTCAACCAATCTGGAGAAATACTGCAAGCAACAGACTATGCGAAACGAACCTATATTCAAGCATGCAAAGCGTTAACTGAATACCGAAAAGTTTTCACCCTTGACGCAGAAAAATTAGCCGAGAATGTCAAAACGATCAAACTTGCCATTGCAGCGCAGCCATACCGAGGAAACGTATTGCCGCCTTACCTGAAACAGGTTTTCGAAAGAGAGTTTCCTCAAGTTAAACTTCAAGTTTTCGCATTCCCAAACAGCGAATGCGAAATGGCAGTATCACAGAAACTTGTTGACGCGGCTCTAGCTATACCCTTCGAAGGAAGCGACCTAATTCGAGTTAAAGACATCTATCGATTCATGCCATCAATACTTTGCTCACCAAGACATAGATTTTCAAAGGTAGAATCGGTAAGCATAAAAGACCTAGAAGATGAGCGAGTCGCAATGCCTATCGATATAGGAACTTTTTATCCAAAGCTCAAAGCGACCCTAGATGAAGACAAAGTTAATATCACACTAAAGGAAACTGGGTACAACCTTGAATCCCACCAGGAATTCATCGAATCCGGCGGTCTGATATTCATCAAACCCGACCCTCGCTTGAAGGCCCTTTATTCAGATGCACTATATATCACGATTTCAGACAGAAGACTCGAGTCGAGCATTAGTTTAATAACCGACAATCCAGGCTCACCTAAAACTAGGATCCTCGCATCTTTTGCATCCTCGTTATCAGATGAAATCGCAAAACGCAAGCAACTAAAAGTTGGAAGCCATTAACTTTTAGTTGGCCTTGATTCGCTGCTGATCCCCATAAGATTCCTTTTGTATCGATACGAGATTCCATACACATCTTTACGAAAGGACGATCATGGCAACAGTAATATCAAAACATTTAGCTGGATTAGCGCTGTGTTTAATAATGGTCTTTGGCTTAACTTGCCTTGCCAGCTCTAATGAAGCTTATGCAAAGACCGCAGATGATACTGAATATTCTTTCACGATACCCAACAATGGCACTGCTGCAACCAGTGGGCGAGATAAAAACGACTCAAGTTCCTGTTATGTAAAAATCAACTCAATTACAACCAAATGCCGAATGTACATCGATGGTCGTAAAACCACTAAAAGTGGAACTTGGACAAATTGCACAGTCAATGGATACGCTTTAGCCAAAAAAGCAGGCAAATGGCGTATCAAAAACACTGTACACGAATCTGGCTATGGTGCTGCACGACTCACAGCATGGGCAAAATACGGAGCAACTACCGTAAAGGGTGTATGGAGTCCCGATAGCATAGGTAATTACACGGCTATTAACGCCTCTTAGGAAAACCAAGATGCCCTGGAGCCTCAAAACACTCCAGGGCGATTAAGGAGGCGAAAATGGACCAAACGAAAATAAGGACCTTGGTAGCATCCTTTTTATTGCTGTTAATTCTTTTACTCTGTATTTCTCAAGTAATCAATTATCAGAATAATCTGGAAACTAAGAAAATTGAACAAGCAACGGAATCCTATGCTGAAACGCATTCTTTCACATATCAACTAGGCGAAACTGTCACTCTAAACCACAACAGCGACAAAGAGGGTGAGAGCTATAGCTGGGTCGCTGGTTTTGACTGGGATGGCACCATTGAAGCCACACTCAATGAAGTAAAGATTTACAAACAAAACCAATTCGACCAATTAAATAGCAAGTACCTTGTTAGCGACGACATGGAAAGGCAACTGAAAAGGCTTGAGGATCCCAAAAATCCCTTAATCGTGTGCTATCAGTTAACACTGCACTCGATCAACGCTACCCCAGAAAACGGCAACGGATTCAACATTCAAACATTCAACCTATACGGTGATGCCGAGTTCGCGTCATCCGAACCTATCTATATTCAAGGAACCTACTACGGAACAAAAAAATATAACGGAACCAATGCCTACAAATACAAGCTTGCTAAGGGCGAAACCAAAAGCTTGACCATTGGTTATCTTGTGGGCTCAGACATAAAGAACACAGAGCTTTCCTTGGCAATTGGACAATCCAATAGCGAAAAATACGTCGTAAAGATAAACCCCTCCGAAATACAGGAGGTCAAATAATGTCCTATCTGAAATTCGAGTTCAAAAAAGCCTTTTTAAATAAATGGTTTGCCGGATCTCTTTTAATCATGACCTTACTGGCGATCCTTTGCGCGATTGGCGCTTATGGCTTTTTCAGCGAACTTTACGCCTATTTATTGGATCAATCGAAAGTCGCAGACCCAGATTTCCCAATGATGTCGATGTTTACCTATCTGCTCTTCACACGAAGCGATCAACCCGCAACTGAAGCATTCTATATATTACTTCCGTTAATTGCGGTGCTTCCTTACAGTTGGTCACTCTGCATGGAGAAAAACAGCGCATATTTGAATAATGTCTATTCGCGGATTGCAAAATGGCGCTACATACTTGCAAAAACCATAGCTACTTTTAGCTGTTCATTTGCAGTAATGGCTATTCCGCTAACAATAAATCTCATTGTGACAGCATGCTTAATCCCGGCATTCGAAAACGACATTAGCGCTTTCATCTACAGCGGCCTTGACCATAGCAGACTGTGGTCAAATTTCTTCTACAATCAGCCGATCGCTTATTGCCTGCTGTTTATTCTGCTTACATCGAGCTTTAGTGGATTTTGGGCCTGCGCCGTTCAGATAATAGGCACATTTGCTTCACGACCAGACAAGCTAATCGCAAGCTCTTATGTAATCCTCTATTGCTTTCAGGCATTCGAGGAAAAAATTCAGACTTGCATTTGGGGCAACAATATCGAAACCCTATCACTGTCACCTCTTGAATTTATAAGGGGAGTTTCAGCTAACGGCTCTTTAACAAATGAAATGTCTATTATTCCATGGATAGTTTTGCTGCTAGGCATTTGGCTAATCTTTCTTCATCTAAACAAGAATCGAGATGAGCTATGAAAACCCTATTGAAACTAATTAAGCTAGACATAAAAAAGGGTTTCAAATTTTGCAAGCTAAAATATTTGTTCTCTTTTTTAGCCTTGACAGCCCTTGCAATACTATCATTCGCATATTATCAAAAAGCAAACAGCAATCCTAATCTTGGCGATACTCTAATTTACCTTTTATCAGGCATAACATTCTATGAACCTGATCCGCAACGCGACATTCCCTTCGAAATTCCCAACACCTGGCTGGTAGTATTTCTTCTTTGCTCCTACCTTACTTTGGAATATCCCTCTGAAGATCTTGATGAACAAGGTGAGATTTCAGTACTTGTTTGCGGAAGCAAAACCAAGTGGTGGTTATCCAAATGCATATGGGTCGTACTTGCGACAATCTCTTACTTTCTACTGCTCGCACTCGCAGCAGCAATAGCAACATTGATCGCAGGCGGGACGCTCTCCTTGGAGGTCAAACCTGAAACGCTACAAAGCATCAAGGAATATTCGAGCAATTTAATTGAAGCCCCTTGGAACACGCCATTTTTGTTCCTTAGCATCATTATTGTTTCATGCGCAATTAATCTTATTCAGCTATTTGCAAGCATCATAATCAAACCTTTGCCTGCCTTTGGAGCCGTAGCGGTCCTCTATATCCTTTCGGCTTATTTCAGCAATCCCCTCTTACTTGGAGAATACCTATTAACTGCCCGCAATGCGGTATTCGTCGAAAACGGGTTCTCCCCTTTCATAGGGTTAATCCTGTCAATTGCGCTTGCGCTTTGGGCAACTATCTTCAGCACGCTTTATTTCAAACAATCCGACCTCATCACACGAGGTGAATCATGATCGAAATCAAAAAACTAAGTAAAAAGATTGGTCGAACTATCGTTCTTGACGATATTGATCTAACAATCCCAAACGCAACAATAGTGGGGCTCCAGGGTATCAATGGCTCAGGGAAAACCATGCTTATTCGCTCCATAGCTGGGCTTATTAAGCCAACAAAAGGCTCAGTATCAATTAATGGAAAAACCCTCTGGAAAGACATTTCTTTCCCGCCGAGCATTGGTGCCCTTATCGAAAACCCAGCTTTTCTAAACTCCTATACGAGCTTCGACAACCTTGAAATGCTTGCATCGCTCAAGCATAAAATTGGTAAACGAGAAATTCGTGCTGCAATTGTTAGGGTTGGGCTCGATCCCGACGACAAGCGTAAATACAAAAAGTATTCATTGGGAATGAAGCAACGTCTTGGAATTGCTGCTGCAATTATGGAAAAACCAGACATCGTGCTTTTAGATGAGCCAACAAATGCCCTTGACGAAGAAGGTGTACAAACGCTCAAAGACATAATCACCGACCAAAAGAAACGTGGGGCTATCGTTGTTGTAGCTAGCCATGACAGACTCTTCCTTGAATCGGTTGCCGAAATAATATATCGATTCGAAAACGGTCGACTTGTTGATTCCTTAAAACAAGAGGTGATTCAACAATGAGGAAACATCGCATGGCGCTTATTGGAGCAGTCTGCCTGCTCCTAATACTTATATTAGGAGCACTAGCAGCATGGCAAATCATAAGAGTCAACTCCGAAGCCCCAAAAGCCGTTGTTGAAGAGTATTCGCTAGGTGACACAGTTAAACTTGAAGGCTCATTCCTTGAGAGCACCAGTGAAGAAAATACTAACTACACGATTTGCGTTAACAGTGCTGAACGTATGAGCTACAACGAATACATCGCTAAATACGGAGTCAACAAAAAGAAAACGAAAAAAGACGGCAACGACAAAAGTATCTTATGCCTCAATGCAACGATAACCAATACTGGATCGGAAATAGGCTGTTTGAGCATTTACGATATGAGGCTTCTACCGGAATCCAAGAATACCTATTACATTGCACAAGAATCCATCTGGAAAAAGAGCGAAAAGAATCTTGCCACTTGGCCAAACCTTATCTCGGTAAAACCGGGCACCAGCTATACCGTGCATATCCCCTTCACGGTCAATACCGACGATGAGCTAATCGCTAAGGTTATATACAAGGAAAATCTTTCACGCTGTATCTAACCGACTGGCCTAAAAGCAAACGGGTATTATTCGAGCTAGATGAATAAGCGATCAAAGGATGTTTTCAGGATAGCAAAGAAAATCAAACGAGCCCTAGCGTCTAAAAAGTGCCAGGGCTCGTTACTAGCAAGACCAAAAGTCCTATGAATCTCATCAAGTGCGACAATCACTGCGCGACAAGAGTCCTAAACGGCTACAAAGAAGCAACGATAGCGTCAAAGGAAGCAGCGGGATCTTCAGCCTTGGTGATAGGGCGACCAATCACCAGATGGCTTGCGCCGTTATCGAAGGCGATGCGGGGTGTCGCAACGCGCGTTTGATCGTCAAGGCTAGCGCCAGCAGGACGCACTCCCGGCGTGACAATTGCCGCTTGCGCTCCCAAAAGATCGCGCATCTGCGCCGCTTCCCAGGGAGAGCAAACCACACCCGTAAGGCCCGCTTCCTTAACCAAGCCCGCAAGGTTTGCAACCTGATTTTCGACAGGACCGGGAACTCCGTTGCGATTGAGTTCCTCCTGCCCCATGGAGGTGAGAACGGTAACACCAAGGCTGATCGGCTCCTTGCCGGCAGCACCTTCGAGCAGGCCGGCGTGGGCTTGTTCCATCATGGACACGCCACCGAAGGCATGAACCGTGATCATGTCGGCCCCCGTAGAAGCAACCGCCTTTGCGGCGCCCTTCACCTGAGCGGGAATATCATGGAGCTTAAGATCCAAAAACACCTTGAACCCAAGATTCTTGAGATCCTGAATGATCGCCGGACCCTCTTGATAGAAGAGGGTCATACCAACCTTTACCCAGCTTGCACGACCTTTAAGAATATTGCCAAGTTCAAGCGCACGAGTA
Source organism: Escherichia coli (assembly GCA_963591685.1). Taxonomy (GTDB): domain Bacteria; phylum Actinomycetota; class Coriobacteriia; order Coriobacteriales; family Eggerthellaceae; genus Anaerotardibacter. The sequence goes on along the minus strand of CAVAUO010000004.1, from coordinate 9,485 downwards.
CGGTCACAGTCAAACGCAACAATAATGCGGTCTTTTTCAGGGATGGATGCAAAATCTAGCACACCATGCCTCCAATCAGCTCGTTGACGTCGGAGACGCCCTGGGATTCGCAATAAGACTCGATGCCCTCGATTACCTTGATAGTTGCCAAGGGGTCAACAAAGTTGTAGGCACCTACGGCAACCGCAGTAGCGCCGGCAAGCATGAATTCGATGGCATCTTCAGCGCTGGCAATGCCGCCCATGCCAAGAACGGGGACCTGTACCGCCCTGGAAACCTGCCACACCTTGGCAAGCGCCACCGGCTTGATGGCTGGACCCGAAAGGCCGCCCGTAACGCGAGCAAGCAAAGGCTTGCGCGTACGGATGTCGATACCCATGCCCAACAGCGTGTTTATAAGGCTGATGGCATCGGCGCCGGAAGCCTCGGCTGCGCGTGCGATTTCCGCAATATCGGTAACGTTAGGCGTCAACTTCACGAACATAGGTTTCTTGGTCTGCGCACGGCAGGCGCCCACCACCTCCTCAACCATCTTCGGATCGGTGCCGATGGTCATACCGCCGGCATCGACGTTAGGACAGGAGATGTTGATTTCATAGGCATCGGGCACACTGGATTCCTCAAGAGCACGCAGACAATCCACATACTCCGAAACGCTATGCCCACTCACGTTAACGATGACCGTAGCACGCTGCTGCTCAAGCCAAGGAAGATCGACTTCCTTAAAATGATCGACGCCCGGGTTCTGCAAACCGATGGCGTTAAGCATGCCGAAGGGGGTCTCAGCCAAACGAGGCATAGGGCCGCCCTCCCAAGGAACGACTGAGACGCCCTTGGTGGTAACGGCGCCCAAACGAGATACATCCAGGAAGTCGGCGTATTGCATGCCTGAGCCGAAGGTACCGGAAGCCGTGGTCACCGGGTTTTTCATAATCAAACCGCCAAGGTTGACCTGCAAGGAAACACTCATCTACCACACCACCTTTCGCGCATCGAAAACAGGGCCGTCAACACAGGAACGACGATTGCCCTCAGTGGTGGCAACGATACATCCCAAGCAAGCGCCAACACCGCAAGCCATGCGCTGCTCCATCGAGACGAAGCTTGGAATGCCAGCTTCCATGGTCTTCGCTGAAACGATACGCATCATGGGCGCAGGACCACAGCAGGCAGCGTAATCGTAAGCACCCTGGGAAAGCCGGTCGACCACCACATCAGTAACGAAACCATGATGACCATAAGAGCCGTCATCGGTAGCGATGAAAGGCTCATGACCCAAAAGCTTGGTATAGCGCTCGATTGCCACAAGCGCATCCTTCGTCTGGGCACCCATCACCACGTCCACCTGAACGCCGGAAGCCACAAGCTCGGAGGCATGCATGAACAGGGGTGCGGCACCTACACCACCAACGGTCAAAAGGGCACGCTTGGTGTTGGCTGGAGCCTGCCAGGGATGACCAATAGAACCGATGACCTGCACTTTGGTACCTGGAACAAGCTCGGAAAAACGAGCGGTGCCGAAACCAACCACCTGATACAGAATGCCAAGCGTAGAAGCTGCTGGATCAACGTAATAGACGGAAAAAGGGCGACGAAGCATATGGCCTTCCATGCCGGGAATGTGAACATGGACAAACTGCCCGCCGCGAACTTTAGCGGGAATATCAGGCACCCTGAGCACCATTTCGAAAAGACGGTCGGTAAGGGGCGTGTTGGAAACCACGACCCCTTCCCTATCCATCAGTTTTTGAGTCAAGCACATGAGCGTTCCTCCAAAACGAACAGCATCTTGCTAGTTCTGCTCCCACTGCCAAAGATCTTGCAGGGCAATAACCTCGAGCGATCCTCCACGAAGCGTCTCGATGGAAGACAGAAAGGCCTGAGCACCTGCAAGCGTAGTGACGTAGCAAAGGTTATGACGCACGCAAAGGGTGCGCAGCCTGAAGCCGTCGCCGCGTGTATCCTGGCCAAACGGAATGTTCATGACCAAGTCGACCAAACCGTCGTTGATCAAGTCAGCGATATTGGGCTTGTCGGAAATGCCCGCCTCGGAAACACGTGCAACCTCTTCGCACTCGATGCCAGCTGCACTCAATGCGCGCGCAGTGCCCTCGGTGGCAAGAAGCTTGAAGCCCATACGGCGAAGGTCACGCGCAAGGGAGACGACATTGCGCTTGTCGCGATCGGGCACCGAGATGAACGCGGTGCCTTCGGTGGGAAGAGCATTGCCGCACCCAGCCTGGGCCTTTGCGTAACCAGCAGGGAAGCTATAGCCGATGCCCATGACCTCGCCCGTGGACTTCATCTCGGGACCGAGGATAGCATCGGCACCCGGGAAACGACCGAAGGGCATGACGGCTTCCTTCACGCTGAAGTGGCGCTGACGGCGCTCGTCGGAAGGAAGCTTGAAGGAAGCGATCTTCTCGCCGGCCATAATGCGGCTGGCGAGCTTGGCCAAAGGCACACCGGTTGCCTTGGAAACGAAAGGCACCGTACGAGATGCACGAGGGTTGGCCTCGATGACGTAGATAACATCGTCCTTGATGGCGTACTGGATGTTGATCAAGCCGCGAACGCCCAAACGCAAGGCAAGCTTACGCGTAACGGAGCGAAGCTCGTGCACCTGGAACTCGGAAAGGCTGAAAGGAGGAATGCAGCAAGCAGAGTCGCCGGAATGAATGCCCGCTTCCTCGATGTGCTCAAGAACGCCGCCTATGTAAACCTCGTCGCCGTCGCATAGCGCATCAACATCGCACTCAACCGCACCTTCAAGGAAGCGATCCAGATAGACAGGACGATCGGGCGTGATACGAGTAGCCTCAGCCATGTACTTCTGCAGGTATTTGGCATCGTAGGCAATAACCATGCCGCGACCTCCCAGAACGTAGGAAGGACGAACAAGCAGCGGAAAACCGATGCGATCGGCCACCTGACAGGCTTCGTCGAACGAGGAAGCCATGCCCGCAGCAGGATAGGTAATGTGCAGCTCGTCCAAGACCTCTGCGAAGCGATCGCGATCCTCGGCCAAGTCGATAGCCTCGGGCTTGGTGCCCATGATGTTCACGCCGGCGTCCTCAAGAGCGCGAGCGAGCTTCAAAGGAGTCTGTCCGCCCAAAGTAACGACAACGCCCTCGGGCTGCTCGATATCGACGATGTCCATGACATCTTCGTAGGTAAGAGGCTCGAAGTACAAACGGTCAGAAGTATCGTAGTCAGTGGAAACCGTTTCAGGGTTACAGTTGACCATAATGGTCTCGTAGCCCATATCGTGCAGCGCATAGCAACTATGGACGCAGCAGTAATCAAACTCGATGCCCTGACCGATGCGGTTGGGGCCGGCGCCGAGAATCATCGCACGGGGCTTGTCGGTATGTTTAATCTCGCTTTCACCGAGTTCGTAGGTCTTGTAGTGGTATTCGGTCTCGCTCTTGAATTCGGCAGCGCAGGTGTCAACGGTCTTGAACACGGGAACAACACCAAGCTCTTTGCGCTTTGCGCGCACGGTGAGCTCGTCGGAGTCAAGAAGATGGGCCAGCTGCACATCGGAAAGCCCGTAGCGCTTGGCAGTGAGCATTTGATCTGCGGTAATACCATCAAGCGAAAGCTCGCCCACGGCTTTCTCAACCATGATCATGTCGTACATGCGCGTAAGGAACCAACGGTCGATCTTACAGGCATCGAAAACCTGGTTCACGGTCCAGCCACGGCGGAAGGCTTCGGCAACGTAGAAAATGCGATCCTCTGTCGGACGGGAAACCCCTTCGGCAAAGTTCTCCTCGTCGAAGGAATCATTACCATCGGCACCTAGGCCAGCACGACCGTTCTCGAGCGAACGCATGGCCTTGCCAAGCGCCTCTTCGAAGGTACGGCCGATGGCCATGATCTCGCCGACGGCCTTCATGCGAGTGGAAAGCGTGGTATCGGTGCCCTTGAACTTCTCGAAAGCGAAGCGCGGAACCTTAACCACACAGTAGTCGATGGTGGGCTCGAAGGCAGCCGGAGTTGCCTTGGTGATGTCGTTGGTGATCTCGTCCAAGGTATAGCCAACGGCAAGCTTGGCCGCCGCCTTGGCAATGGGAAAACCAGTTGCCTTGGAGGCAAGGGCGGAAGAACGGGAAACGCGAGGGTTCATCTCGATGACGATCAGGCGACCGTTCTCGGGATTAAGGGCGAACTGAACATTGGAGCCGCCCGTTTCGACGCCAATCTTCTCAAGGATCGCCAAGGAAGCAACGCGCATACGCTGATACTCGACATCGGAAAGGGTCTGCGCGGGCGCAACGGTGATGGAGTCGCCGGTATGGACGCCCATGGGGTCGAAGTTCTCGATGGAGCAGATGATAATGCCGTTGCCCGCCTTATCGCGCATGACCTCCATCTCATACTCTTTCCATCCTTCGATGGATTCCTCGACCAAGACCTCGTTAACAGGAGAAAGCTCAACGCCTTGGGAGACAATCAGGCGCAGCTCGTCCTCGTTATGGGCGATGCCGCCACCGGCGCCACCCAAGGTGAAGGAAGGACGGATGACGACGGGGTAACCGAGCTTCTGCACCAGACCAAGGGCGTCATCAACGCTGTAGGCATAGCCGGAGCGTGCCACCTCAAGGCCGATCTCGGCCATAGCATCGTTGAACTGTTTGCGGTCCTCGCCACGCTCGATGGCCGCCAGATCGACGCCGATCATCTCGACCTCGTACTTGTCGAGGATTCCAGCTTTCGCCAGATCGACGGCTGCATTCAAGCCCGTCTGGCCGCCAAGCGTGGGAAGAAGCGCATCGGGGCGCTCCTTGGCAATGATCTTCTCGATGGCGTCGGTGGTGATAGGTTCCACGTAGGTGCGATCAACCAGCTGAGGGTCGGTCATGATGGTTGCGGGGTTGGAGTTGACCAGGACTACTTCGTAGCCATCCTCCTTCAAAACCTTGCACGCCTGGGCGCCGGAGTAGTCGAACTCGCAGGCCTGACCAATGACGATAGGGCCAGAACCGATGACCAGGATTCGCTTAATATCAGTGCGCTTAGGCATCAAGAGCTCCTTCCTCGGCACCGAAAACCCATCCGTTCAGGCGATCGGCTGCAATATCAATGTTCAAGTAATCAGCATCGCCGTCCATCAGGCGAGCGAAAGCAGTGAAGAGATAGTGGGCGTCGGTGGGTCCGGGAGATGCTTCCGGATGATACTGAACGCTAAAGCAGGGCTGGTCGAGGAAAGCGATGCCCTCGGCAGTGCCGTCGTTAAGATTCACGTGTGTAAGCTGAATGCGGCCGAAACGCTCGTTTTCGACCACAGGAGCCACGCCGGCCTTAACCCAATGACGCAGATCGGAGACGTGCTCGGTCTCGCCGTTGGAAAGCTCGGGGACCAAGGAGCCCAAGGAGTCGAACAGAAGGCCGAAACCGTGGTTCTGAGCGGTGATCTCGACACGCTGGGTGCGCAAGTTCATGACAGGCTGGTTGCCGCCACGATGACCGAACTTCAACTTCTCCATGGTTGCGCCCGAAGCGAGCGAAATCATCTGATGGCCTAAGCAGATGCCGAACAGGGGCACCTTGCCAATGAGCTTCTGCACCTGCTCGTAGGTCTCAGATACAGCGTCAGGGTCGCCCGGGCCGTTGGAGAGGAACACGCCGTCGGGATTCATGGCAAGCACGTCCTCGGCGGGGGTGTTCCAGGGGACAACCGTAAGCTCGGCACCGACACGAAGCAGGCCTTGCAGAATGGAGCGCTTCACGCCGCAGTCGTAGGCAACTACCTTGTATTTTTTAGGCAAGGGAGAAGCCACGGCAAAGTTGTGCGAGCTGGGCAGCTCGTCGAACGAGGAAGCGGCTTCGCGACTCACCGTCTTGGCCAGGTTGACGCCGACGATGGAGGGCGATTCCTTGACCTTGGCAAGCAAGCTTGCATCATCCAAATCGAGCGTTGAGATAACGCCCTTCTGCGCACCATGATCGCGAAGATGCGTGGTGAGCGCGCGAGTATCGATGCCGGCGATGGCAACGACGCCCCTTTCGGCAAGAAATTCGGGCAAGCTCTGGGTGGAACGCCAATTGGAAGGCGTGAAGCACATGTCGTGTACAACCAAACCTCGAAGCGCCAAGCTATCGGACTGAAGATCGTCCAGGTTCACACCGTAATTGCCGATCTGAGGATAGGTCATAGTGATAATCTGACCAGCATAAGACGGGTCGGAAATCACTTCCAAATAGCCTTCGAGCGACGTATTGAAGCAAACCTCGCCAAACGCCTCGCCCTCAGCGGCCACTGAGTACCCGGTAAACACCGTACCGTCTTCAAGCACAAGTTTCGCGCTTGGACGACTGCCGGTGGTGGTGTACCTCAGAAGATCGGTAGCAGTACCCAAGGAAAGCACCTTCTTTCAAATAAGCCTACACATGAAAACCAGGCCAGCAAAAACAAGCCCGGTCTGAATTCGAATCCTTTAATACGATTGCCGCGCGAGTGGATCGGAGCCGATATGGGAATCGGGGTCAACGCGGGTAATCAAAACGCAATCCTCACCATCAACCCCGTCAAGATGCACGCGAACACGCTCTGAACGGGAACTGGGAACATTCTTGCCCACGTAATCGGCACGAATGGGGAGCTCGCGATGACCACGGTCGACAAGCACTGCCAAGCTGATACGCCCAGCGCGGCCAATGGAGGAAAGCGCATCGAGCGCAGCGCGCACCGTTCGACCCGTGAACAGGACATCGTCCACGAGCACGACATGCTTGCCCTCAAGGTTGAAGAGAATGTCGGCACCACGGAATTGAGGGTTTTCTGTACGTGGACGATCATCGCGGTAGAAGCTGATGTCCACCGAACCGACGGGAACGTTTTTGCCCTCGATCTCGTGAATGATGCGCGCAAGACGCGATGCAAGAAGATCACCGCGCGTCACGATGCCCACCAGGGCCAAATTATCGGCGCCGTGGTTTTGCTCGAGAATCTGATGAGCCATCCTCACAAGGGTGCTTTTGATCTCGTTGGCGTCCATGACGACGGTGGTTTCAGAAGAATCGCTGCCCATGAACACTCCCTTCCAGCTCGAGCGGAAGAAAGAGGCAAGGCGCCACATCAGGCGAGGTCGAAGCCAGGACATAAAAAAGCCCCGGCACAGCGACTCAGGGCAATCTAACACGCAAAACCTGGACCTCGTCCTTTTATAAGCAGGGGCGAAATCCGAAGATTTGGGAAATTATGTTGCGCCTTGTCGGTCTCTCTGTACCGCTGTTAAAGACTTAAAACAGTATGCTCCAATGCGCGCAACATTGCCAGCATCTTTTAAACGAATTTCAGGTTCAAGCTCAGGGTCTCCATGAAGATACCGAACCCGACCTCAAGCATCCTCAAGCAGCAAACACCCATGCTCAAGAAGACATCCACAAGCCGCGCAGGCAGACGACTAGAGAAGCAAACCCAAGACGCGCAGACCCACGTTTATGAACGAAAGCCCCACGCTTTAACTCCCCTATGCGCTATCGATCCAAGCTATGACCTAGACAAAACAAAAAGGAACCCGACAAATATCAGGTTCCTTTTTGACGCATAAACTAATGCAAAAACAAGAGGATTCCGGCTCCCTCACCAGATTCCTAAAAGACCAACCCACAAGAGGCGAGAACTACTTTGCGAGACGCTCGAGAAGCTTGGCCTTCTGATGCTTGCCCAGACCGCCGACGCGACGGCTTTCGGCGATTCCGCACTCTTCCATGATGCGCTTGGTCTTGGTTTCACCAATAGAGGGCAGGGACTCAAGCATCGCGGAAACGCGCATGCGCTTCAAAACCTCATCATCGGTTTCGATGAGGTCGGCCACGCTGAGCTTGCCAGACTTAAGATCATCACGAGCTTCGGCGCGCTTACGGCGAGCCCTTAAAGCCTTATCGAGTGCCTCCTGGCGTTCTTTAGGAGTGAGTTCGGGGATCTTGTTTTCCACGAGTTACCCTTTCATAAAGATTTATATGCTCCAACGAAGCCGAGTATAGAACACGAAATTAAGCTCCGTCAGCATAAATCACTGATTTTTTTCAATTGCGTATTGAAAAAATAGATTTAAGCATTGAAAATCACAAATGCTCATGTGGCTGAACATGCTCGAATAATATTTCCAAAATTATTTATGACGATTTTGAGACTTCTCTATTGGACAGAATGGAGTTTTTGTTTACCACGTTAGCTGAAAGAAATTTCAGCTAAAAGCTATTGGTGAACATACAATTTACAAAAGCAATGAACCAACATGGAAATCACCGCTTTCATAACGCCTCAAATAACGAGCTTTACTTACAAAACATGAACTGAAATTTTGAAAAGAGCCCCGTCGAATGACCAAAGAATACAGCCCTCTTACACCCCCACTCGCTTGGCAGCTTTGCGGACCCCACACGTGGGCCGCCACCATCGCTGCTTACGCATTCGCTTTCACCTATTCGTGCGTCGAAATCCACGCCAACTCCTTGCAGGGAGGCAAGATCAGTCTCCTGATGGCCCTTGTTCTTTTCCTGATATGCGTTTTGATGCAATCGGCAGTCAACGTCTTCGATGATTACTTCGATTACAAGAAGGGCACCGATACCCAGGAAAACTCATCAAAGGACAAGTTCGATGCCGTTCTGGTTTACAACCGAGTCAACCCAAAGTCGGTGCTTGCCCTTGGTGTAAGTTTGCTGGTTGCCGCCTTCTTGCTAGGGCTTTACGTAATTGCCTGCTGCGGATGGATTCCGCTTGCCATCGGGATAGTCGGAGCCCTGGTTGTCGTAGCCTACGCCGGCGGAAAGTTGCCATTGTCGCATTTGCCTGTAGGCGAGATAGTGAGCGGCTTTGTGATGGGCGGCTTGATTCCCCTGGCCTGCACCTATGCCCTTATGGGATGCCTCGATTGGTTCGTGCTCATCTTCGCCGTGCCGATCATGCTCGGGATCGGAATGATCAACGCCACCAACAACACCTGCGACATCGAAAAAGACAAGCTGGTAGAGCGACATACCCTAGCGGTGAAGCTAGGCAGAAAACGCGCACCGAAGGTGTACAGAGCGCTTGTTGTTATCTGGATTGCAAGCATCGTCACTCTGGTGGCGCTGCGCTACAGCACAAGCCTCCCCTGCGTGATGCTTATGCTCTTGGGAGCCTTCCCCGTTCTTCGAGCGCTTTTCAAAAATCCCCTGATTCAGGAATCACGAGACGGGGCAATGGCCCAAATCGTGAGCATCAATGTGATTTTCGCGGCCTTCTACTGCCTTTGCATCGCACTAGCCGGCAACATCATCTGGATGTAGCACGCTTGAGTTGAACCTGCGTAAGTGCAAATTACACTCATAGGTGATATTAGCAACAAGCATCCAAGTGAGAATCAAGTGTAAAATGCGCCCTCTTCAAGCACCTGGGCAAAAACGAAAATAGCGAAGCTAAGCCTTGACACTTCCATCGGAGTCGAAAAGCGGAAGCTTGCCTAAAACCGTGATGTCGGGGCGGTTGA
>CAVAUO010000003.1:0-29079 GCA_963591685.1 Escherichia coli | reverse complement strand
CCACTTCACCGATCCCTCGATTGCCGCAGCAATGTTGAGTGTGACTCCTGAAAAGCTGCTTGGCGACTTCGAGACATTCGGCCTCTTGTTCGAGTCGATGTGTGTGCGCGATTTGCGCGTATATGTTGAGCCGCTTGGCGGGGAAGTATTCCACTATCGCGACAAAACGGGCCTTGAGGCAGATGCTGTTATTGTTTTGGGGGACGGTCGCTGGGGGCTCGTGGAGGTTAAGCTCGGTTCCCGCCAGATAGACGAAGCCGCCTGCCACCTCAAAAAACTTGCAGGGAAAATAGATCAAGATCGAGAAGGGGTACCGTCGTTCCTTATGGTGCTTACGGGCACCGCGGCGGCATATCGCCGCGAGGACGGAGTTTTCGTCGTGCCCCTGGCGACGCTTGCTCCTTAGGCTCAGTTTCGCAGCTGCGCGTTGCGATGGCGAATATTGCCCCAACAAAGGCCGGCGCGACCCAGCGATGCTCTTTGCTCGTATGCGTTGGGGCGCTTGGTGGGAGGTGTTTCACTACCGCAGCAAAACGGTCTCTACCGCATGAACAGGGTTTCTTCCAGGGCGCAGAGTTTGTCGGAAAGGCAGATAAGCCAGGCCTCGCGGCATTTGGGCACGCGGTTGGGCGGCAGGGGCCACATATGGGCAAGGATGATGTTTTGCTCTTTGGGCGTTAGACCGAATTCACGCCTGGCCCGGCCTTCTGCGATCTGCGGGTGGTTGATGGCGTGCTTGTTGTTGCTGGTGTGGTGCCAGTCGTAGCCGAAGTAATCGTGAAGGAACCCCGCGCGCACCAGGGCCGACTCGTCGGCGCCTAAGCGCAGCTTCCGGTTGATGCGGTATGCGCACCATGCAACGCGAATGCTGTGTTGGTAGGTGCTCACACTTCCATGGTGGCAAAAGCTCTTCATTTCCAATACGCCTGCGCTGCGCACCGAACCTGCAAGGCGGGCAAAACGCAGCTCATCGGCAGTGATGGCCCTGCTTTTCCTACTCATGGCGCTCAGCGTCCTTGCTTGCTTCGCCATCGTTTTGTGCATCCGCGCCGCTGTGCGCTTTCTTGCTCAGGGAAAGTTTAAGGTTCGCTTTATGGATTGCCTGCCGCGCAGCCTCGCCGAAGGCGGTGCTTTTGCGGGAGCGGTATCCCTTGATGCTGGAAAGAACGCGCTTTTGGCGTTCGGTCAAAGAACCCACGAAGTTTTGGACGGGCTCGGGGATCCTTTGCTGGCGGGCGGGGATCATGCTGGTCATGCGGCCGAAGGTGAGCATGTTGAAGAGCTTGAACTGCATGCGAGCCTCGGTGGCTCCGTTCGAGATCATGTCAGAAGCGCTGCGTGCTCGGTCTTGCGCGTTTTGGAGGCTTCCGCTCATCGCCTGATCGAACTTTTCGCTGGCTTGCTCAACCTTATCTAGAAGCTCGGTTAGGGCGGTAAGCGACAAGGTGGTGTCGACGCTTGCCGCGATGACGATGGCAAAGGCTGCCGCCTCCCAAACGGGGATGGGGGCAAGCTCCGCTGTTGCGTGCGCCAGAGGAATCAGGATAACCACGGTTCCCAGGCCGCCGGCTCCGAACAGAAGTGACGCCGGCAGGCAAATGCGCCCGTTGATGTTGAGGGGCGTGTTGCTGTAATCCCACCAACGCGCACCGAAAGCCCGCTCCATCGTCACGCTGGTAAGGTACTCGAGTACAGCGCTGCCAAGCATCGCGATAAGGAACACTCCCCAAAGCGGGATGGTGCCTGTGGCCACAAGCTCGTTGTCGAAGGCGAGCATGTATAAGACCACGCCCAAGCCGTAGATTGGGCAAAGAGGCCCGTACAAAAAGCCGCGGTTCTCCCAGACGCCTTCGCGTATCACGTTGAGGATGCACTCGAAGATCCAGCCGAAAAAGGAAAACAGGGCAAACCAAACGATGTAGTGGCTTATGGTCACGCGTCCCCTTCCTTTTTAATGCGCACTGATCTTGCCTTGATGCGTATGTTTCAGCTTATGCGGCGCTTTCCGATTCCCTGCGGCCGGGGCGCCACTTACGTAATAACTCCACTTTTTTCATAAGGCTGCATATTCCGGTTGTTTTGGGGTTTGCAAAGGGTATAAAAGAAAGCAACGAAGGGGATAAAGGTCGCGTTTTCGCTGGCATTTTGAGGTGTTGCTTGCGAAGGCTGCCGCAACCGTTGCGGAGTTTTGCGCGCGATCTATTGCAAGAGAAAGGGGACCCCTGATGAAACGTCTGCCAATCGCGCTGGCAAGCTTGGCCGCTTGCGTGGTGCTGGTCTGCTCGCTGTGCGCTTGCAGCCAAAGTTCAAGTTCCAAGGCCTCGGAGGACACTTCCGCGTCTTACGCCTCCAGTTCCATGGTCTCTTACAAGGACACCCTATATCATGCTAACTTCGGCTACGTTCCTACGGGTACGGCTGAAATCGACGGCACCACCGACCTCAAACTCGAGACGAGCAATTTCCTTATCTACGACGATACGGTGTATTACACGAGCAATCCCAATGGCACCTCGGGCGACGATCCCGTTGAGCTGCACTCGTGCGGCCTTGATGGTTCCAACGACAAGACCATCGCTAAGGATGCCTATCCTGCCGGCAAGTTCTATGTGGTCTCGGGCCATCTGGTGTACCAGCATATGGATGCAGTCGAATACGACGACACTCCTTCTGCCACCACGGACGATTCCGATGATTCCTCCTATTCCGAGAAAGAAGATATCGCTGCTACGAACGAGAGCATCTACTGGCAGTCTCTCGATTTGAGCGACGAAAAGGCCAAGCCTGCCGCCTTGAATTCCAAGAAGACGGTTCAGGTGGTAGCCGCCACTCCCGATGCTTTGTACTACGCCAAGACGGACGCCACAGCTGCTTTGGGCACCAAGCTCTTCAAGGCCGGCCTCGACCTTTCCGATGAAACGACTCTTTACAAGGGCCAGTTCCTTCTTGACGACTGCGCCGTCGATTCCGAAGGCAATCTGATTGTGGTCACCAGCGATTCCAACCAGGGCGCCGTTACCTTTGACAAGGACGGCAAGCAGCTGGCTGCCTTCGATTTGGGCCTTGAGGACGATGACGCCGATTCTTCCTTCACGGCAAGTGCTTGCGGTTTGTATGTCACCAATGCCAAGGACGCTACCGTCACCAGCTTTGATGTTGCAACTGGCGATAAAACCGAGCATAAGATTGCGGGCGACCCTGAGTACTACATCGCTGTTCAGTACGCTGACGCCGATCAGGTGATTTATACCACTGGTATCGATGAGGAAGAAGTAGACAAGGACGCCGAGAAATCTTCCGAGAAGGCGGCTGCGAACACCGCGCTTTACCTGCAGAAGTGGGGCGATTCCAAGGCCACTTCCTGCGGTACCTGGTTTGAGAGCTAGGACGTAGGCGCCTGCTGCGTAGACTGAAGATTTTTTCTTTCTAAGTAATGGCTGTTCCGATTTTGGGACAGCCATTATTTTCTTTCCTCCTACTATGAGTGCCATCAGGCGGCCACGTTGGAAAGGAAAGAAGATGCTTGAATTACTCTCGGTTCTGCTCCTGTTTTTAGGCCCGGCATTGATGTTGGTTGAGGATTATCGCAGCTGACGCCTAATCAACATCAGGGTGGTAGGGTGGATTTCGTGACATTCTGGGCTTTGCCTTAGGCAGATGTCCGTTGAATGCTTTTTTTGAAGGTTTCGTTTCGGTGGGCGATAATAGCTCCATTGCTTGTCCGAGCGGGCCTGCGGCTTCGCTTGATTTTGCAGGAAGCTGTGAGGTTGGGCCTGGTGCTTCAGATGCGCGCGGACAAATCCTTGCCAAGTAACGCTTATTAAGGAGAACATTCATGGCTCAGAATCCCATCGTCACCATCGAGATGGAAAACGGCGGCACCATGAAGGCCGAGCTCTACCCCGAGGTTGCGCCCAACACCGTCAATAATTTCATCTCCCTTATCAACAAGGGCTTTTACGATGGCGTCATCTTCCATCGCGTCATCCCCGGCTTCATGATTCAGGGTGGCGACCCTCTGGGCCGCGGCACTGGTGGCCCCGGTTACTCCATCCATGGCGACTTCAAGTCCAACGGCTTTGACAACGACCTTAAGCACACCCGCGGTGTTCTTTCCATGGCCCGCTCCATGATGCCCAACTCCGCTGGTTCCCAGTTCTTCGTCATGGTTGCCGATGCTCCTCACCTGGATGGCCAGTATGCTGGTTTCGGCAAGGTCATCGAGGGAATGGAAGTTGCCGACGCCATCGTCGCCTCTGATCGCGATCGCATGGACAAGCCCTTCGAGGATCAGCGCATGGCCAAGGTCACCGTCGAGACCTTCGGCGTCGAGTACCCCGAGCCTGAGACCTGCTAAATTAGCTGTTCTGAACATATCTAGAACCAAAGAAGCCACCGAATCCGGTGGCTTCTTATCGTTCTTGTGGTTTGTGCCTGCCGAGTGGCGTGCTTGCTGCTTTGCTGCGAGCTAAAAGATTGCCTAGCCTTAACAGTTTTGGTGGGTGAGGCTTATTTGTCCTATAAGCCTACTTTTTGGAGAAGAAGGAGACAGCAATGGCTCCGGGTCCTACATGGGTTCCGATTACGGAGCCGATGTGGCTCACGGGCGGTTCGCCTTGCCAGTCGGCGTACAGGCTGTGGTTGTCGGCCCAGTATTTGTCGAGGAGCTTTCGCGAAAGCCCGCTATAGGCCAGGCGGAAGGGCATAGTGGTGTCGATGCCGCCGTATTGATTCACCGCCTCAACGAGCAGGTTGCGCCCGTTTTTCGAGCCACGCGCCTTGCCAATGAGCTTTACCTCGCCTTCTTCAATGCAGATGACCGGCTTAATGGAAAGAAGGCTGCCGGCGATTGCGGCTCCTGAGGAAATCCGTCCGCCGCGACGCAGGTATTCCAGGGTGTCAAGCAGTCCTACAACGCGCACGTTTTTGCGGTGGGCTTCAACCGTCGTAGCAATTTCGGAAATTGCTTTTCCGGAGTCGCGCATTTGAATGGCCAGGCGCACAAGCAGCTGTTCGCCGATGGTGACATTTTCGGTATCGATGATGTGCACGTGCGCCTGGTCGCTTTCGGCCAAGCCGCGTTTCGCAAGATGTGCGCTCTGATTGGTACCGGAGAGCTTATTTGAAAGAGTCAGGCACAGCACATCCTGGTCCTTTTCGCGTGCTCGGCGGAATGCTTCGTCAAATAGAAAGGGTGAAACTTGGCTGGTTGAGGGCATGGCGTCGGTTTCGATGAGCAGTTCGTAGAAACCGTGAGCATCAAGCTCGATGCCATCCTGATATTCCTTTCCTGCGAAGATCGTTTTAAGCGGCAGTACGTCGATGTTAAGAATCTCCGCTTCAGCTGGGCTGATGTCCGATGCGGAATCGGTGATTATGCGGATGTTCGAGGTGTTGTGGGGCATGGGTTCTCCTTTGGGGGTGGGGTTTGCTTGGTGGTAGATAGTCGTGCGAGCGAAGAAAGGCCCGCCTTCATTGCCGTAAGGTCAAGTTGAAGGCGGGCCTATTCCTTGCTTTAACGGCGCTTGCGCTTCATGGCGAAGGCGGTGATGGCGGCCACCAGGGCGATCACGCCCGCCGCTATTGCGGCAAGGGCGGTCCAGGGAAGCATGCCTGCGCTTGTTGAGCTTTCGACTTCCGAGGAGGAAAGCTCAACGGGGGAGGACATCATTTGCTTTTTCGCATCGATTTCCTCGTCCGAGTAATCCATCTGGTCCGTCGCGCTCGAAAGTCCTTCGGCTAAGGAGCTCGAGCCGTCTTTTGCGCTTGTTAATCCGTCGGTGAGGGATGAGGAACCTTCGGCCAGCTGTGCGGTTCCCTTGGCGATTTCGGAAGCACCCGACTCTGCGGAAGGGCTGCTCTCGGCCAGGGTATTGGTGCCTGCGGCAAGTTTCTTGATGCCTTCGACTAGGCTGGGGGACGCGCTGTTCAAGGTGTCGGTGCCCGCCGCCAATTGCGAGCTGCCCGATTTCAGGGAACTGGCGCCTTCGGCGAGTGCGGTGAGCCCGCTTGCCTCACCGTTGCTTGCGCTCGTGCCGACTAGCGAGCTCAAGCCCTGGTGAACGGACGTTGCCCCGGAAGCCAGTGCAGTCAGGCCGGTCGAGGCCGTAGACCCGCTGCCCTTCGAGCCGACGAGTTGCGAGGCTCCGTCGGATAGCTGCGCCGTTCCTGCCTTCAAGGCCGTCAAGCCGGAAGCCGAGCTTGAGCTTGCGGAGGCGCTGGCCGCTGCTTTCGCGGTGGCGTTCGTGCTGTCGCCCGAATCTGAGCTGCTGCCGACAAGCGAGTCCAACCCGCCCTCAAGCTGCTGGGCGCCGGGCAAAATCTGCTTTTCAAGGGCGGTGCTTGCCTTGGAGATGCCGGATGAAAGGTTGCTTGCCCCCGTTGCCAAGGAAGAAAGGCTGCTCTGCATCGAATCGAGTTTCTTAACGTTCTCGGTGCTGCCAAGCTTGGACGCGGTCGAACCGACGCTTGCGGCCTTCGCGCTCACGGTGCTGGCGCTGTCGCTTACTGCTTCGCTTGCGTCGGCAACGCTTTCTTTAGCGTCCGTCAAGGAAGCGGTGGCTTTTCCGGTGGCCTCTTTCGCCTCGGACATGTCGCTCTTCGCCGAGCTGGCGTTTTCGGCCGCTGCATCAGCTTTTTCCGCAGCCGTGGAAGCCTTGGACTTCGCTTCAGAGGCAAGGTCGCCGATGGCGCTCACCTTGCTCTTCGCCGCGCTTAACTTGTTTGCGGCCGAGCTGATCTTCTCGTAATCGCTCTTGCTGATGACGATGTTGCCATCTTCGTCTTCTTTCACTTTGTCGATGTCGTCAAGCTCGCTGGCAGCGCTCGAGAGCGAGTTTTCCGCTTCGTCTGCCTTGTCTTTTGCCGAGCTGGCGGTGCTGCCCGCCTCGGTTGCGATGGTCTTGGCGTACTCCGCGTTGGTCTTGGCCGCCGAAGCGCTGTCGGTGGCGGTGCTCAAAGAAGAAGAAACGCTGCCGACCGCCTTTTCTCCCTTCTTCAAGGCGCTGCTACCGTCGCTCAGTTTGTCGGCGCCGTCTTCGAGGCCGCTTGCGCCACTGTCAAGTTCCTTCGCGGCGGACCCTAGCTCCGACACGGAAGACTTAATGCCCCCAACTGCGCTCGTTGCGGCCTCGGAGAGCTGGTTTGCGCCGGCGCTCACCGCATCGGCTCCCGCCTTTGCTGCGGGTAGGCCGGAGTCGGAATCGTTTAGGCTTTCAAGCCCGTCGGTCAGCTGACTCGCACCCGACTGAAGTTTTTGCGCTCCCTGAAGAGCGCTTTCGGTTCCGGAGTCGATCTGCTCGATGCCGGCCTTCAAGCTCTGCGCGCCTTCAAGGGCGCTCGCGGCGCCCGAATCCAGGCTTGTAGATCCTGCATTAAGAAGCGTTGCGCCGGCAAGGGCTGCGGTGGCTCCGCTTGCCAAGCTGTCGGAACCCGCCTCCAAGGAACTTGCGCCGTCATTGAGCTTCTGTGTGCTTTCGTCCAAGCCCGAAGTGCCGTTTTCCAGCTTCGATGCGCCCTGGTTGAGCTTGCTGCTGCCCGCGCTCAGCTTCGAGAGGCCTTGCTTGAGTTCCTCGGAGCCGCTTACCACTTTATAGAGGTTGGTCGTGATGGTCCCCGAGCCCTCCTCGGCGTCTGACAGTCCGTCGTACAGGCTCACTGCGCCGTCAGCTGCTTCCTGCAGCTGGTCGCCCGCGTCATCGATGCCGCTGAAGGTGGTGCCGAAGTACTCCTCGACCACCGACTTATTAACGGTGTTGACCATCTTCTCCCAAACAATCTGGCCGACGAAGTTGACCAGAGGGTTGCCCGACTTGTCGTAGGTAACCGAAATCTGCCCCTTCTCGGGGTCGTCGGTCGAGGCGGAGGCGATCTGCTGGGAGAAGTTCTCGGGCAGCTCGCAGGTCATGAAGTACTTGCCTGTATCAAGCCCCTCTTCGGCTTCCTCCTCGCTTACGAAGACCCAGCCCAGTTTGTCGCCTTCGGGCTGTGCCTTGAGCTTTTCGACCACTTCGTTTCCCAGATTGCGTTTTTCTTGATTGATCGTAGCGCCTTTGTCGTTGTTGACGATCGCCACCGGGAGCTCGCTTAGATGCGTGAGCGGGCTTGCAAGCGCGCTTGCGTAAACGCCGCCGCAGATTGCGGGCACGAGCACCGCGCTTGCAAGCGCCGCCTTGCCCAGCGTGCCGATGGTTCCTTTGCTTCGAAGCATTGAAGCTACCTCCTTTGTAGAAACAATGCTGCGCATACTAACATAGCATGTTGAACATGCGATGAAGTAATGAAGAAAAATCCATAAAGCCGTGTTGGCATTCCGAACGAAGCACGTTTGCGTGATAAACTCGCAAGAAAAGGAGGAGCCCATGACAACTGACGCGTTTGCCGCAATCAAGGAATTTCATTGCCCCCGTTACGCCGAGCTGCCCGATATGGGCCTTTACCTGGAGCAGATGCTCGGTGTGGTGAACGATGCTCTTGCCTGCCTGGTAAGCGAGCCCATCACCAAGCCGATGGTTGGCAACTATATAAAAAACGGAGCGGTACCTCCCGCCGTGCGCAAGCGCTACCACCGCGAACATTTGGCGCATCTTATGGTCATGGTCATCTTGAAGCCGGTGTTCTCGGTCGATCACGTGGCCCGTTTCTTTGAGATCCAGCGGCAAACCTATCCTTTGCAGGTTGCTTACGATTTCTTCTGCACCGAGTTCGAGAACGCGCTCCACGAGGCTTTCGACTTCTCCGGCAAGGCGCTTCCTTGTGTGGAAACCAAGCGCACCGAGCAGACCATTCTTCTTCGTTCCATGGTCCTAGCGGCTGCAAACCGTGTGTTCGTGGAAAAGAAATTGGAGACGATGAAGCCTTAAAGGCTTTCGCTCGTTCAGTTTGCCTACGCTCGGCCCACGCACATCCAACCCACGCACATCAAGCTTGTGCGCGTTCAGATCGGGCGCTTAGATTGCAGCATCCAGCTTGTGCGCGGGCGGTCCTGCGAGGACAGGGGAGAGCCGAGCGCCTGCCTCAATCAGACGAGTGCCAGGCGCTCGCCCCCCCCAATCAGACAAGTGCTGGGCACCTAACTACCCTAATCGGTGAATCTGTTACTAAAATCCATTGAAGTTTCCTTTGGTTCGCTCAATGCCGCCCATAAGGAAGCGAAACCGAGGGCATAAGCCCCACAAAACAATAATTCTGTTACAAAATTGCAATAAAATTCTCTTTTGGAAAAAACCTTCCACTATCTGAACGTGTTTTCCCAAGAATCGCATGCGTATAATGAACAATCGTCTGGGCGTAGCTCGGCCATTTTTCCATGCCGTTAACAGCTTATTTCGGCATGTTGGCAAGGCAGGCTCAGGCAAGCTCTTCGGGTGGCGTTACTCTCGAAAAGCTAGTAGGTACGCGCAAGCAGGAAAGGACACTACGTGCTCGTTGCCATCATCTGCGGAATCATCGCAGGCCTTTGCGGCTTCCTTCCGCTCTTTGGTGCAATCCGTATGGCGCGCAAGTCCGAATCCCAGCAGAGCATGACCCTGGGCCTTTACGGCTTGGGCGGTTCGTGCGTGTCCCTGATCGTCGTTGCTGCACTGCTCATCGTGTGCGCGGTGGTCGATCGCGGATCGGTGGCGCCCTTCGCCATCGCCGAAATCGTCACGCTCGTCGTAAGCACCAGCATCTACGTCATATATAAGAACGTGCTTGCAAAGCGCAAGCGCGGGTAGATAGGAAGGTAAGGAAGAGATGGACCAACTGGGTTTCGCCCTCAATGAGTTCGTCGAGGAAGCGCAGGGCCTTTCCGCTCAGTTCGACTCGGCAACGCTGTTCTCCATCGGCCCATGGAACGTCACGCAGTACACCCTGTACATGCTGATCGCGTTCGTGTTGACCATGGTCGTGGTGCTTGTTGCAGCACGCAAGCTGGAGATGATCCCTCACAAGAAGTTCCCCGCAATCGTCGAGTACGGTTACAGCTTCGTTCAGACCAGCATCGGCGAGGACGTCATCGGTGAAGGCTTCAAGAAGCACATTCCCTTCTTGGCTACGCTGTTCTTCTTCATCCTGATGGCCAACGTCATCGGCCTTATCCCCGGCGCAAAGGCTGCCAACGGCACCATCTCCGCCACTTGGGCGCTGGCTTTGGTCTCCTTCATTTACTTCAACTTCTACGGCCTGAAGCAGCTCGGTTTCTTCGGCTACTTCCGTTCGCTGTGCCCCCACGGCGTGCCTGGCCCCATGGGTCCCATCATCTGGTTCCTTGAGTTCATTTCCATGGTCATCCGTGTTCTTACCCTGGCAGTTCGTCTTTATGGCAACATGCTCTCCGGTCACATGGTTCTGGCCGTGTTCTCCATCGCAACCACCATCTTCCTGCAGGTTGCCGTTACCCAGGGCGCTATCCTGGCCGGCTTGCCTGCAATCGCATGGTTCTTCCTGCTCTTCTTCATGTATGCGCTTGAGACCCTGGTGGCTTTCTTGCAGGCATACGTTTTCACTATCTTGTCCGCTTCCTACATCGGCATGGCCATCCATCCTCACTGATGCAGGACCGGGCTCGACCGGTTTCAAGGCTTGGGGCGAGCCCCTTGCCTGGCAGTCGCGAATCGCGTAGCTGCCGAATGATTTTGGTAACTGCAGCTGGTACGAATAATCTGCAGCTGGAGATGTAAGCATGAGTGGGATAAAAGGATTCCCACTCGACAAAGGAGGTAATCGTGGAACTTACCATCGTTCTCGCCGCTTTGAAGGTTGTTGGCTATGGCCTCGCCGCAATCGGCCCTGGCATCGGCATCGGTGTCGCTACCTACGGTCTGTGCGTTGCTGCAGCCCGTCAGCCTGAGATGAAGGGCCAGCTTATGGGCTACTTCTTCATCGGCGCTGCTATGTCCGAGGCACTTGCACTGCTCGGTCTGGTCCTCTTCTTCATCGGCTAATCAACTTAAAAGAACATTTAGTTGTTAGCTACTTTCAAGAAGAAGGAGGAAAGCGAATTGATCGCAAACGCAAGCAAATATGTTCGCAACTGCACAAGCGGTGTCATCGCTTTCGCTGCTGCTTCTGCAATTTGCCCGCTTAACGCCTTCGCAGAGGAAAGCGCCGGTATCTCGGCAATTTTGCCCCAGATGGATGAATTCATCCCCATGCTGGTCGCTTTCATCATCTTGTGGATCATCCTCGCAAAGTTCGGTTGGCCTCTGTTCGAGGGCATGCTGAACAAGCGTGAGGAAACCATCAAGAACTCCCTGGAAAAGTCCGAGGAGGCTCGCATCGAGAGCGAGCGTCTGCTGGCCGAGTACCAGGAACAGCTGGAGGGCGCCAAGGCGCAGTCTCAGCAGATCCTTGCCAATGCACAGAAGTCCGCTGCTGCAATCGAGGCCGAGATCAAAGACAAGGCGCAGGCCGAGGCCAACGCCATGATCGAGAAGGCCAAGGTTGCCATCGAGGCAGAGAAGCAAAACGCCATCAAGGAGCTTCAGGCTTCCATGGCCGACACTTCCATTGCCGTGGCTTCCCGCATCATCGGCGAGGACTTCAGCGACGATGACCATCGCAAGCTCATCG
Organism: Escherichia coli; assembly: GCA_963591685.1. Classification (GTDB taxonomy): domain Bacteria; phylum Actinomycetota; class Coriobacteriia; order Coriobacteriales; family Eggerthellaceae; genus Anaerotardibacter. The sequence continues at coordinate 17,526 of CAVAUO010000003.1, read as the reverse complement.
AGCGCTACGTCTCAGAGGCAGGTAGCCTAAATGCCTAGTAATCGTCATGTCGTCAACCAAACGATTGCTGCCTACGCAAACGTCGCCATCGACAGCGCACAAGCCGCTGGCGGTCGCGAGGCTGTTGTCGAGGTCCGCAACCAGTTGATCCAGATTCTTGGCTTCATGGGCTCCAACATCGATCTTCGTCTGGCACTTAAGGATGAGGGCTACACCGAGGAGCAGCGCGGCGAATTGGCGCGCAAGGTCTTCGAAGGTTTCAACCCTGTTCTGGTGGACGTTGTCGCAGCGATGGCTTCCCGTGGTGACACGGACCTGCTCCGCCGCGTCTATAACCTGTACGAAGAACTCATCGAATCCAAGCTGGGTTTCAGTGTCGTGGATGTCACGACCGTAGTTGACCTCGATGACCATTTGCGAACGATAATCACAAACAAGGCCCAGTCCGACCTTGGCAGGGATTGCGTGCTCGTCGAGCACATCGATTCCTCCCTGAAGGGCGGCATCATCATGAGCACCCGCAACCGCTACGTCGACGCAAGCGTTCGCTCGCAGCTCGACAAGGCGCGCCTGGTGCTGAAAGAACAAGATGGAGGTGAATGCTAGTGACTGAAATCACCGCACAGTCCATTGATGAGCTGCTTCGCAAGCAGCTGGATAACATCAATACCAGCGTTGAGTCCCGCGAAACCGGCACCGTCATGCAGATCGGCGACGGCGTTGCTCGCGTCGACGGCCTGAAGGGTGCGATGTCTGGTGAGCTCCTTGAGTTCATCGGTGAGGATGGCTCGACCGTCTACGGTATGGTCCAGAACCTCGAAGAGGAAGAGGTTGGCGCCGTTATCCTCGGTGACGTCACCGCAATCAAGGAAAATGGCCAGTGCCGCACCACTGGCAAGATTTTGGAAGTCCCCACCGGCAAGGCATTCCTGGGTCGCGTTGTTAACGTCCTGGGTCAGCCCATCGACGGCAAGGGCCCCATTGAGGCTGAGGGCTATCGTCCTGTCGAGTTCAAGGCTCCTGGCGTTCACGAGCGTCAGCCCGTCGAGGAACCCATGCAGACCGGTATCCTCGCAGTCGACTCCATGATCCCCATTGGTCGTGGTCAGCGTGAGCTGATCATCGGTGACCGTCAGACCGGCAAGACTTCCATTGCCATTGACGCGATCATCAACCAAAAGGGCAAGGACATGGTTTGCATCTATGTCGCTATCGGCCAGAAGGCCTCCACGGTGGCTACCATCGTCGAGACCCTCGAGCGCTTCGGTGCCATGGAGTACACCATCGTCGTCGCCGCTACCGCTTCCGACGCCGCTGCTCTTCAGTACCTGGCTCCTATGGCTGGCGCTGCAATGGGCGAGTACTTCATGTACAACGGTGCCGATGGCAAGCCTGCCAACGCCGAGAACCCCGGCGGTCACGTCCTGTGCATCTACGACGACCTGACCAAGCAGGCTATGGCATACCGCGAGATGTCTTTGATCCTTCGTCGTCCTCCCGGACGCGAGGCTTATCCTGGCGACATCTTCTACCTGCACTCTCGCCTGCTCGAGCGTGCGGTCAAGCTGTCCGATGAGAACGGTGCCGGCTCTCTCACCGCGCTGCCCATCATCGAAACCCAGGCCGGCGACGTTTCCGCCTACATTCCCACCAACGTCATTTCCATTACCGACGGTCAGATCTACCTTCAGACCGACCTGTTCTTCCAGGGCCAGCGCCCCGCAGTCAACGTCGGTATCTCGGTTTCCCGCGTCGGTGGCTCCGCTCAGGTGAAGTCCATGAAGTCCGTCGCTGGTAACCTGCGTCTGGATCTGGCTGCTTACCGTGAGCTTGCTGCCTTCACCCAGTTCGGTTCCGACCTGGACAAGGCAACCCAGCAGCAGCTTACCCGTGGCGCTGCCATGACCGAGCTGCTCAAGCAGGGTCGCTACATGCCGCTGCCCGTCGAGGAGCAGTCCATCGCAATTTGGGCTGGCAACCAGGGCTTCCTGGACGACCTGCCCGTCAAGTCCATCGTGCGCTTCCGCGCCGAGATGCTTGACTACTTGCGTCTGTCCGGCAACGGCGTTGTCGCCAAGCTTGCTGAAGCAAAGAAGTTCACCCCCGAGATCGAGGCTGAGCTTAAGAGCCTGATCGAAGCTTTCAAGCTTCAGTTCATCGCGTAAGGTAGGTACCTGATGCCTAACCTTCACGATATCGAACGGCGAATCAGCTCGGTTGAGTCCACCAAGCAGATCACTCGCACCATGCAGATGGTCGCTGCTGCAAAGATCCGTCACTCCCAGGAGCGCGTGGATCATGCAACGCCCTACGCTGATGCGATGAAGGAGCTCCTTGGCAACATCGCCCGCATGGGTGGTACCGAGGCTCCTCTGACCATGCCCCACGACGAGGTGAAGACCACGTTCCTGTGCGTTATCGTCTCCGACCGCGGCTTGGCCGGTGGTTTCAACTCGAACATTCTTCGCCGTGCAGAGCGAATCCTGAAGGCACGTAAGGCTGAGGGCAAGGACATCATCGTTGCCGTTTGCGGTAAGAAGGGCATCGCTTACTTCAACTACCGCGGCATCGAGCCTGTCTTGGCCTTCCGCGACCTTTCCGCCGACCCCCGTGTCGAGGAAGCCGATGCATTGACCGACTACGTCATCGAGAACTACCTCTCGGGCAAGATCGATGAAGCTATCGTTCTTTACAACCATGCAAAGAACGCCGCAGAGCAGGTTCCTTGCACTGATCAGCTTCTTCCCATCGACCTGAAGTCGTTCTTGCCCGATGGCTACGTCTTCAATGTCTCCGGCGCAACGGAAGCCGATGCGGACGTTGAGATCGAAGGATCCATCGAGTACGAAGAGGACGAGGCTGTTGTTTTGAACCAGCTTCTTCCCGAGTACATCGCCGGTTACTTCTACTACGTGCTCATCGACTCTGCCTCTGCAGAACAGGCCGCCCGTCGCAACGCTATGAAAACCGCGACGGACAACGCCAATGACATGATTGAGACTCTCAATCGCCTTTATAACCGCGTACGTCAAGGCGCCATCACTACCGAGATCAACGAGATCGTCGGTGGCGCCGCAGCTTTGGAGGACTAAATGGCTGAAGAAACCATTAATGCATCCGCCCAGGGCGCTGTTGGCCACATCGTCCGTATCGTCGGACCTGTTGTCGACGTTGAATTCGCACCGGAGACCATCCCTGCGATTCACAACGCCCTCACCGTTGATGCATCCACCCCTATGGGTGACATCCATGTCGTCCTTGAGGTCCAGCTTCATCTCCCCGGCGACCTGGTTCGCGCCGTTGCTATGTCGTCTACCGACGGCCTGGTTCGCGGCCTGGAAGTCCAGGACACCGGTGCTCCCATGAAGATGCCTGTTGGTCAGGCAACCCTGGGCCGCATTTGGAACGTCATGGGTCAGCCCGTTGACGGTAAGCCTATCCCCGAGGACATCGAGGGTTGGGCTCCCATCCATCATCCCGCACCTGCATACGAGACCCTGACCACCCGCACCGAGATCTTCGAGACGGGCATCAAGGTCGTCGACCTCATCCAGCCCTTCATCAAGGGTGGTAAGACCGGCCTGTTCGGCGGCGCAGGCGTTGGCAAGACCGTTCTAATCCAGGAGCTCATCAACAATCTGGCTCAGGAGCACGGTGGCACCTCCGTCTTCACCGGCGTTGGCGAACGTACCCGTGAGGGTACGGACCTTTACCTCGAGATGAGCGACTCCGGTGTTATCAACAAGACCTGCTTGGTTTACGGTCAGATGAACGAGCCTCCTGGAGCTCGTCTGCGCGTCGGCCTTGCTGGTCTGACCGAGGCAGAGTACTTCCGTGACAAGGGTCAGGACGTTCTGCTGTTCATCGATAACATCTTCCGCTTCACTCAGGCTGGTTCCGAGGTTTCCGCATTGCTCGGCCGCATGCCTTCCGCAGTTGGTTACCAGCCCACCTTGGCAACCGAGATGGGCGCTCTTCAGGAGCGCATCACCTCCACCAAGACCGGCTCCATTACCTCTGTTCAGGCTGTTTACGTTCCTGCGGACGACCTTACCGACCCCGCACCTGCAACGACCTTCACCCACTTGGATGCGAAGACCGTTCTTTCCCGTGCGATCTCCGAGAAGGGCATCTACCCCGCAGTCGATCCTCTGGAGTCCAGCTCCCGCGCTCTCGATCCCGAGATCGTCGGCGAGGATCACTACCGCGTTGCCATCGGTGTTCAGGAAATCCTGCAGCAGTACAAGGATCTCCAGGACATCATCGCAATTCTGGGTATCGATGAACTCTCCGAGGAGCAGAAGCTCATCGTTAACCGCGCTCGTAAGGTCGAGCAGTTCCTGGGCCAGCCCTTCCATGTGGCTAAGCAGTTCACCGGCAACGACGGTATCTACTGCAAGCTCGAGGACACCGTTCGCTCCTTTGACGAGGTTCTCAAGGGCAACTGCGACGACATCCCTGAGCAGTGCTTCCGCCTGACGGGCACCATCGAGGATGTTTACGCTGCCTACGAGAAGATGAAGGAAGAAGAGTAATCATGTCCGTAATCAGGTGTGACGTCGTAGCAAAGGACAAAGTCCTTTACTCTGGAGAACTTTTCAACGTTATGGTCCCCGGTACAGAGGGCGAGCTTGGCATCATGGAAAACCACGAGCCTTTCGTCTCGGCACTTCATGATGGTGTCATCTGGGCGCGCACCAAGGAAGATGGCGGTCAGGTTTTGGCTGCAGCCATCATGGGTGGTTACGTTCAGGTTCTCAAGGATCGCGTTATCGTTATCTGCGATAAAACGCGCGCCATTGACCGCATCAATCTCGAGCGTGTGAAGGCTGACATCCCTGTCTTGGAGGATCGCATTGCGAACCTTCGTGAAGACAGCTTGATTTCACGTTCTTTGCTTTCTCGTAAGCTGCGTTGGTGCAAGGTTCAGCTTGCAGCAAAAGAGAAAGAGCAGGAGTACTACGGTCGATAAGCCGTAAAGCTTTAAGCCGCAGCGCTTACTGAATCTTTCGATTCGTACCAGGAAGGCGACCCTCTATTCGGAGGGTCGCCTTTTGTGCGTTTAGGGCTCAGGTTTTTCAGCTATGGCTGCTTAGGCGCGCGCAGATGGATTCGAGTTGTTCTTGCTTCGGGTCGCGCATATGGAATTGCTTAAGGTAGCGCATATGGATCCAAGCTATTTCTGTTTAGGTGGGCGTATTTGGATTTGAGCTGTTCCGGCTCTTGATTAATCCTGGGTCCTCAATAGGAGGCGCAACTTGTTGTTCGGATTTTTGTAACCTTGTATAAAGCTAGCTATACTAAAAAAAATTGGCGGCATAGGCTGGTTCGGCAATTTTACAGGCTTGGAAATATTGCATCTAACTTGCATTTTGAACATGCTGGCGTTTTGATATAGGGGTTTTAGGCAAAGCCCTAGGTTTTGGAAAAGGGAATAACTTGAGACAGTCTATTAGCGAGACCGGATTAATCACAAGGCAGAAGCCTTTTCTTGTTGCATTAGCTTTGATGATGGCATTCGTTGCAGCTTCAATGGCTGTTCCAGGGTATGCGTTGGGTGCCGACAGGATCGCTCATTCGGTGGACTCTTCAGGCAACGAGACCTCGTACTACGATATCGAGTCTGCTGTGAACGCGGGCTATTCGAAGAAGACCATCATCATGGATGGCGACTGGAATGTTTCCGATGTCGGTGGCACCTTGGACATCGACGATGACGAGTCCATCACCATCGACATGTGCGGCCACCAGATCAAGGGTAATGGCAATGACACGGTCATCGATGTTGACGACGATGCAAGTCTGACCCTCACCTCAAGTGTGAAGAAAGATATTTCTTTTGAGGGCTACTATGACAGATACTCCAAGAGGTGGTATACGGCCAACACCGGCGGTCTGGTTATCAACGGCTACGAGACGGGCGGTGGCGGCGGCATCAACATGGAGGACGATTGCTCGGTTACGCTTGATGGCGTTACGGTTTGCGGCAACAGGGCCGAAAACGGGTACTTCATAAAATCCAGCGCCGGCGGCGTTTACATCGACGGAAGTGGAAGCACCCTTAACATGAAGAATGGGGCAACCATCGAGCGCAACTCCTCCGATGTCGGCGGTGGTGTCTACACGGATGAAGAAGACTGCACCATCAACATGGATAACTCTTTGATCAAGGATAACTACGCCTACCTTAGTGGCGCCGGCATTCAAATCTACGGGGAAAGAACGACTGTCAACCTTGAAAACGACTCGAAGATAGGTTGGAATTCGGCACCGTATGGCGCCGGCGTTTACGCGGAGTGTTCGTTCTATTACCTGAAATCAAAGGATAGAACCGGCCAGATAAACGATAACAATGCTTTTGGAGAGGCAAATCTAACGGACGATGACGCCCATTACGGCGGCGGTGCGATTTGCGCGGAACTGTGCATGTGGAGCGAAAACGAAGCTTTGGTGGAGGGAATCACCTTCAAGGATAACAAGGCTCTTTACAACGGAGGCGCAATCGAGACCTATCAGGAGTATCTGCGCATCGTTGATTGCCGGTTCACCGGGAATCGGTCCGGCTGGAACGGCGGTGCACTGTGTATCGTGAACGACCATGTAAGCATCATCAACAGCACCATAAGAGACAATGTGTGCAACGAGAATAACGACGGTTCTTGCGGTGGCGCAGTTTATGTCAACAGCACCAACGATCTTGAACTGAGCGGCAAGTGCGAGATCCGGAACAATAGTAACAGCGGCGAAGGCTGCGCCGACGACATCTTCCTTCAGGACGGGACCTTCTCAACTGCTTATATCACGGGCGGGGTGAGCAGGGATTCCAAGATAGGCGTGCGCACCGACGTGGACGGCGATCGACGCATCGGCGACAAGATCAAAAACGAAACCGAAAGCGCGTTCTTTATCGACAAGGAAGGTTATTACGTTAGCTACGGATCCGATCATAGTGGTGACATGTGGCAGCGTAAGGCAACCGACAAGAAGTTCGAAGTTGCCGTGAACGGAAGCTCATACGGTAGCTACGAGCAAGGCTATGGCGTCTGGGTGGAAGGAGTCAGCTCAGACCCCGATAAGGTGTTTAGGTGTTGGTCGTACGAGCAGTCGAGCGGTCTGGAGCCCTTTTCCGACTACGTTAAGAACATCTACAGTCCGTACATTTACTTCAGCATGCCTCAAAACAACGTGTCTCTTGTGGCTGAATATATGGATAGACAGAAGTCCGTGGCTATTCTTCTTGAAAAGCCTGAAGCTGGCAAACTTCTAAATACCAAGGGTGAGATTCAGTGGGAAGGCAAGGTGGCAGGCAGTAAGACGGTCGATGTTTCTTGGTACGAAAAGAAAGGCGACATATACACGCCTGCTACTGGGGTTGCCGAGGCTGGGGTGACCTATGTTGCCAAGCTTGCCATTGCGCAAGATGCCGAAAACGGACTTGCATTCGCATTCGACATGGATTCGGTAAAGGCATCGATGGATGGAGGTCAGACCGCAAGCAAGGTTGATTCTTATTCTGTAGACGATGCGGGTACGCTTAATGTTTCAGTTTCGTGCGCGGTTGATAAAGAGACCGCCGAAAGCATCGAGCCCGAGTCGGTGACGGTCTCTGCAGGCGTATCTAAGGAAGCGCTGAAGGATGCTTTGCCAAGTAAGGCTTTTGTTCGTGCCTATAGCGGTGCAAGTTTCTATGTTGACGTTGATAAAGATAAAGCCGACTTGTCTGGCTTGCTTGATGACGACAAGGTTATAAAGCCTGAAGGCGGCAAGCTGACAATTGATATTCCTGTATCAAGCGACGAAGTTTATTTCCCGGACGATCTTAATACGGTAAAGGTCAAGGTTACGGTAGAGGATGCACCTGAGGAAGAGGTGGCCACGCCCGAGCTTTCCCCGTCAGGAGGTACCTATTCAACCAAGGACGATGCCTCGAAATTCGTTGATGGCAAGCTAAAGGTTGAAGCTAGCTGCGAGACCCAGGGTGCAATCATCAAATACAAGTTGAGCTACTTAAAAGATGGCGAATGGGTCGATGGCTCTGAAGAAGCATATTCGAACAGCATCGATCTTGACATTGATAAGGGAAAACAGCGCAGCTACAAGCTTGAGGTTTGGGCGGCAAAGGGTAACTTGGAGTCTGCCCATGCAACGCAGTATTACCTTATCGACGACGTGCAGCCTGACGAAACGGTTACGGCTACGGTGAAATATGTTGATACCGCCATGGAAGGGCATCATGCCGGCTGGGCAGACAGCACCGAGAAGTACCCAGTTAAAAAGGGACAGGACTTCGTAATCACAGCACCCACAAAAGAAGGCTACGCTTTTGAGAAATGGTTGGATGCTGAAGGGGATGTCCTTGGTACCAATCCTTCGCTACCGCTTGAAAAGCTAGATGAAGATATCGAAATTACCTGCGTTTACAATCCAGTTGTGACAGAGCTTGACCTTGGTTTCGACCTTCCTGAGGCGCATAAGGAACTGGCAACTGAAGCTAGCTATGTGAACGCTAAAATTGCTGATTCTGACGAAGTTCAGGATGTAAGCGAGTATTTTAAGAAAGATGGCAAGCTGACACTTTCGTGGCAGCCAAGCGGGGATTTGGAAGGCAAGGCTGAGCACAATATTGCTTACCTTGCGTCGCTTTCCCTTGCGGGACAGGTTGACGGGGTCAAATACACCCTTTCCAGCAGGCTTACTTTCAAGATTAACCACAATAAGCTTGAAGAGGGCGTTTATGTTGGCAAAAAGGATGATTTACCCACTCTCTTTATTGAATGCCCGAGCACTGGCCCCTACGAGTACAAGTCAATTGTCGATGTTAGTGATGTAGAGTTGAGTTTCCAACAGGCCTGGGGTTATAACGCAAACCAGGAGGCTGGCAAGGACGAGCGCTGGGGTTTGCCCAAGGAGATTGAGGTAACTTATAAGTGCGGCGAGACCGAGCCGCTGAGCATCGAATGGGATAAGGTTGAAGGCTTTGACAAGGATGCAAAGGTTGGTCAGGAGCTTATCGCTACAGGTAAGGTGCGCTATCCCAGCTACGTTGACAATGATGGTGCCCCCGAAACAGTAAGCGCGAATATTGTTGTTGCCGCACCTGAGAAGGCAAAGGCGCCTGAGATATCTCTTGCCCCTGGTACCTATACGGGCGCGCAGTGCGCTCAGCTTGGGTGCTCCACCGATGATGCTGTGATTCGCTATACCATCGATGGCAGCGAACCCACCGAAGAAAGCCCGGTTTACAGCGGCGAGCAGATAGAGATTGCTTCAAGTATGACCATCAAGGCCCGCTCCTATGCCGAAGGGTATCTTGAAAGCGATGTGGCCGAGTTCGCCTATGTTATTGAGGACGCCGACCCTGAGCCAGAGCCAGACCCCGAGCCTGCCCCTGAGCCGGAAAATGGGGGCAGCGATAGCTCAACTCCCGATAAGACCAATACTGAGGAAGGTTCCGAACCTTCGGACGATAGCGAAGCTGGCACCAAGGAAGCTATCCCAGCAACCGGCGATATCCCTGCGGCGCCATTCGCTATGGGGGTGGCTGCTTTCGCCTGCGTGGCTATTATGTTTGCTCGCCGTAGTGTTCGTAGGTAATTAGAGGCGCCGAGGATCTTCCGGTCTGGTGTTGGGCTCGGCCGGCCTAGCTTCTGCGGCGAATGCATTCGCCTTCGAATGAGCGGCGAAGCGCAGAGGTCTTCCTTGACGCCTGGGCGCAATATCGCGCACCATCTCGGCGGCTGCGGTTTTGCATGGCTTGCGCCGTGAAACTCGGAGCCGCATAGAGGACTTCCTGCGCGAACAGCGCCTTGAGTACGAAGGGGTTTACGAGCAATGAGGACTTTGATCTATTTCGACAATGCGGCCACGACCATGCAGAAGCCGCCGGCAGTGGCCGAGGCAGTGGTGCGCGGTATGCAGACTTTCGGCGGCGTGGGGCGCGGCGTTCATCCTGCCTCGCTCGCAGCGGGAAGGGCTGTCTTCGATGCGCGCAGGCAGGTGGCTAATTTGCTGGGTGCCTCATCGGCCTCCTGCGTTTCCTTTGCCTTGAATGCCACCATGGCGCTCAACATCGCCCTGCAGGGCTTGGCCGAGCCGGGCTGCACTTTGCTTACCACGGCCGCATCGCACAACTCGGTGTTGCGTCCCTTGTTCCGCCTGCGCGATGAGCAGGGATGTACTATCAAAATCGCGCCTATAAACCCTGATGGCAGCCTTGATTTTGAGACCTATAAGCGCATGCTCTCCGAAAGCGAGGTGCGCTACGTGGCGGCAACCCATGCTTCCAACCTCACGGGCGATGTGTACGATGTTGCTCGCATGGCGCGCCTGGCCCACGATCACGGCGCCCTGTTCGTTCTGGACGCCGCTCAAACAGCGGGCGCCATTCCTCTGTCGCAGAAGGAGATGGGTGTTGATGTGTTGTGTTTCACGGGTCATAAGAGCCTGTTCGGCCCGCAGGGTACGGGAGGCTTGTGCGTCGCTCCTCATTTAGAGGTGCACCCGCTACTGGAAGGCGGTTCGGGCACCCATACCTATGATGAGCGCCACCCGCTTTTCATGCCCGAGGCGCTTGAGGCGGGCACCGTCAACGCTCACGGGCTTGCCGGTTTGGCGGCGGGCGTGGGCTTTATCGAGGAAGAGGGCGTGGTCATTATCCATGAAAAGGTGGCCAAGCTCACCAGCGCATTCGAGGAAGGCGTGCAATCGATCGAAGGCCTGCACGTTCTGGGCGGCTATGGCGGTATCGAGCGCACCGGTGTTGTCGCCGTGGATGTTGAAGGCGTCGACTCGGCGCTTCTAGGCGACGCCTTGGCACGCGATTTCGGCATATGCACCCGCGCGGGAGCCCATTGCGCGCCGCTGATGCATCGGTCCTTAGGAACGGAAGACAAGGGCGCGGTGCGTTTCAGCTTCTCGTACTTCAACACGGAAGAAGAAATCGAAAAAGGAATTAACGCCCTGAAGGAAAGCGTGAAAGCGCTTCGCTGATTAGGTCTGAGAAGCAGATGTAATGGAAAGATGCAAACCTGCGAGATGGCTCGATGTACATGAGCTGCATTGCTTGCATGACGTTTCTCGCTTTGTGCAACGGGGCGTCGAGTGGCATTTCATTTAGGAAGCGATGTTGGTGGGTGCGGAAGGCGCCGAAGGCGAGGAGTGCGCCCTTTAGTCTAAATCGCGTCGAAGCACGCCGGTTTCGATGACCTCGCAGTTGTCAGGGATGGGGTCGCCTTCAGGAATCTGGTATCTGCACGAACCGCAAGGAAAGTCAAAGCGTGCCTCATCCCATCGTTTCTGGGCGTCTTTCCCCTTCAGTTTGTTTTCGTATATATCGAGCGCGGTTTCCTGAGCTTTCTGTTCCCAGGTAGGGTTTTTCGCCCTAACCACGGTATAGCGCGGCGCTGCTTTTTCTTTGAAGTGGTAGCCGATGCTTTGGAAGATACCGAAATTTGTTTGGTTGAGCCGCTCGTCAACTGCCTTGAAGCCAAACCAGCCAAGGACAAGGTAGCAACCGACCAGCATGATGAACACCATGAAAACGATGAAGGCCATGGTAGGTACCGTCCTTTCCAGGCAAGGGTTGCGCTGTTTGCAAGGGTGTTGGAAGTAAGTCTCCCTTGCCTCAAATAAAGCTTCGTTAACTAAAGAATAAAGGAAAATTTCCATTCCATCTGCGGCATCAGCCTTTTGCGGGGATGTTTTACGCATAAAGGCTTGATGCCGGTTTGCACTCTGGTTGTTTTGAGCTCTCTGAATGCCATCACTTACACATCACTTACACCTTCAGTTACAGTTTTTAGTGAGTTTGTAAGTGATGTATAAGTGACGTTGTAAGTGAAGACAACTGATAAAATTAGAGAAAATAATAGCAGACTAATATAAATGGGCAGATAAATTGCGCATTTTGGAGATTTCAATCAATAAAGTAATTTATCTGTGCGATTTATCACTTATAAATAGAGAGATATTATAAGTGATATTGTAAGTGATGTTGTAAGTGAGGGGTGATGCGGATGGAGCAGAAGGAGATTCAAGCCATCATCGATCGGCTTAAGCGTCAAGGAACCGATGACGCCAGGGTCGAAGTCAAAGAATGCGCAAAAAAGTTATCCAACGATATCTGGGAATCCGTAAGCGCCTTCGCTAACACTTCCGGCGGGCTTATCTTGCTTGGCCTGAGCGAGCGAGCTGGTTTCGCTCCCGTTGATACTTTCGATATGGATCGCGTTCGCGATCAGTTTGTCGCGGGTATGGGGGACGGAGGCTCCCTTGGGAAGCTCGTTAATCCGCCGAAATACGATCTTGAGCGCGTGGAGCTGGATGGATTCTTCGTCCTTGCGATTGAGATTTTCGAGCTCGATCCAGCTTCCAAGCCTTGTTATGTTTACGACCGCGGTCCGGCCAAGGGAAGCTACAAGCGCGTGGACGACAAAGACGTCCCTCTTTCTTCCAATGAATTGTTTTCCGTGTCTACCGCCAGCAAGGTGGGTAATTTCGATAGGCAGCCGGTCGAAGGGGCAGCTGTCTCCGACCTTGACAAACCCTTGATAAATCGTTCGTTTGAGCGTGCTTACACCCTTTCGCCGCGAGCCCTTAAAGGGGTGCAGAGCGAATGGGAGAAGCTACAACGTCTAAACTTCCTGGATGAAACCGGGGAGGTAACTAAGGCTGGCATTTTGGTTGCCGGCGTGTATCCTCAGCAATTTTTCCCAAGGCTCGTGGTCGATGTTGCGGTTCATTCCGGCCTCTGCAAAGGCCAGCCGGGAGCCCCTCGCTTCCTGGACCGGACCGTTTGCGAAGGGACTTTAGGCGAGATGCTCGCTGATGCTGTTGCTGCTGTTTCCAAGAATCTCAAGCGGCGTTCCGTGGTGCTTGCCGCTGCGAGGATCGATGAGCTTGAAATCCCAGAGGAAGTTATTCGCGAGGCGATAGCCAACGCTCTTATTCATCGTGATTACAGCCCGCGCTACGATGGGCAGGCGGTGTCCGTGGACATCTTCGATGATCGCGTCGAGATCGCGAATCCCGGCGGGCTATACGGAAGCAAGACGCGTGACAATCTTGCGGACGGATTGTCTTGTTGCAGGAACGCGACGCTTATGAAGTTGATGTCGTTGACCCCTCTGCCTTTGGCTGCGGGCTCGCCGGCTGAGGGGAATGGCTCTGGTGTACCTATGATGATTCATGAGTGCGAGCAGCGAGATTTGCCCGCTCCTGAATTTAGGCCGGGGCTGGATGTCTTCAAGGTCGTTCTAAGAAGGCCGGGTAACGAGGCATGGTCGATCGGTGTGAGTGATGGCTCGTCCGATAAGGCAGATATCCTTGTCGTATTGGAGGAGCAAGGGGAGCTTTCCGCACGTGAGATTGCTGACCGGATTGGACAATCGGTAAATCAGGTTCGCTATAGACTCAGGAGTCTGCTTAGGGATGGCTCCGTTGTTGCAACGGCATCTTCTACAAGCAAGGATCGTAAGTATCGCCTGCCGTAGGCCGTGGGGTCTTAACAAGCTCGGTTCATGGGAGGAAGTGGGGCCGCATGAAGCTAACGCCGTGAGACGGGCCTCATGCGGCCTTTGCGTTTAGTGGCCGGCGCCGGTGGACATGGAAACGGCGTGGGGGAGTGCATCGGCTATTGCCTCCCAGTTCTCGGTGGCCGCTTTTTTGCTGCCGGGAAGGTTGATTACCAACGCGGAAGTGCTGTTGCCGAAGCGCTGTCCGCAGGTGGCGCGCGAGAGCATAGCGCGGTTGGTGATCTTCAGGCTGTAGGCGCGCATGCCCTCGGCAATGCCCGGCACCTCGCGCTGGCAAACCTTGCGGGTGGCCTCGGGCGTTACGTCGCGCGGGCTTAAGCCAGTGCCGCCGCAGGTTAGCACGATGTCCACATCATCGCGGTCGGCCGCGTAGGCGATGGCTGCTGCAATTTCGTCGACGTCGTCGGTAACCACGACGCGCGACTGGCATTCCCAGCCTTTCTCGGAAATAAGATCTTCCAAGGCCTCGCCGGCGGTGTCCTCGTCTATCGAGCGGGTGTCCGAGCAGGTGACGATGGCAAAGCGCGGATCGGGGTCTCGGTGTGCGTGCCCATGCTTGCCATTGTTGGGTTCGACCCCTATTTCGATTTTGATGTCCATGGTTTTACTCCTTAAAGGACAGTGCCTTCTTCGACGTCCATAAGAACAACATCCACCAAATCACCGTTTTCGTAGACGATGGAGCCTTCGGGTTTGACGATTAGGCAGGTGCTGCGTTGCTGGGTGCTTGCCAAGCCGGAGCTTTGGTTGCTCGCGGGCGTGACGACGAGCTCTCCCGCAACGCGATCAAGCGTGGCGCGCAGGAACATGCGTCGGTCGTTTTTCTTGCGAAGCGCACCGTTCAAGTGCGCCTTGATCATGGGGCGGGCAAAGCTGGTGTAGCCCTGCATCTTGCGCAGCGCCTGGCGAATGATGATCTCGAATCCGCACCAGGCGGCGGCGGGGTTTCCGGGCAGGCCGAACACGGGCGTGTCGTTTACCAAGCCGAAGGTTTGGCATTTGCCGGGGCGCATGTTCACCAGGGTCATCAGCAGCTTGCCGTTGTTCTCGATCACGGGCTTGATGAAGTCGAAGTCGCCGTTGGAGGCGCCGCCGCTGGTTACCACGAAGTCGCATTCCTGGCTTGCTTTGAGCACCTGGTCGGTTAGCGCCTCAAGCGTATCCTCGACGATGGGGTAGCGCTGTGGGATGCCGCCCGCCTGGACCACCTGAGCCTCAAGCGCATAACCGTTGCTGTTGCGGATCTTGCCGCGGGTGGGGAGCTCGTCGGGTTCCACTAGCTCGCTGCCGATGGAGATGACGCCGACTTTCGGGCGGCGATACACGGGTACGTTGGTGATGCCGCAGCTGGCAAGGAAGCCCACGCCGGCAGCTTTGACAGTTTCATGCTTTGAGATGGCAACCGCACCTGCCTCGATGTCCTCGCCGGCTTTGCGGATGTTGTTGCCCACCTCGACAGGAGCGCTGAAGGCGACCGTCGTCCCCTCGCGTCCGTCGGTGCCCAGATAATCGACCTTTTCGTACTGGACCATGCAATCGCAGCACTCGGGCAGGGGCGCGCCGGTCATGATGCGCACGCACTCGTCGTCGGCGATGTCGCCGTCGTAATACGAACCGCAGGGAACCTCGGCTATGACCTTGAGCTTGACGGGCGCATCGGGCGTGGCCTCAAGGATTTGGCTTGCTTTAAGGGCGAAGCCGTCCATGGCCACGTTGTCGAAGGGGGCGATGTCGATGTCGCTGGTAAGGTCCTCGGAAACCACGCGTCCGACGGCGCTCACCAAATCGACGTGCTCGGTTTCGAGTTCGTGCACCGTTGACACAACAAGCTCGACGGCCTCTTCGGCGGAAATGCGGGAATAAGGATCGATCATGGGATTCTTCCTTTCGTTGAGGGCGGATGCGTTTTGCTAAAGGAGGGCGGCCGGGGCATTCCAGCTAAGGAAAGCCCAGGTCACCATACGTTTCATTTTAGGTATCCATACGAGCGTTTCCGGCTCGGTGGCTGTTGGCGCTGAAGCAGTTGGCGCTACGGGTGCTGGCTCGGCGGGCGGGACATCGGCTGCAATAGAGCTTGCGGCTGACGCGCTGCCTGCCTGCGGGCAGCTTGATAAGGAGTCGCCTTCGTTGGAGCTGAAACAGGCGCCAACGTTAGATTTATGCACGATGGATGCGCGGGTTTTCGCATCAAGCGAGCTTACGGGAACCTGCTCAAGGTTGCGCCGGAGCCATTCCTTGATGCGGCTTTCGGCGGCGTTCAGGCTGGTCCCTTGCGGATTTTCGCGCGTGAGCGAGAGCATGGCGCGGTATTTGACGAAGGCGGCATCGGGTGTGGCGAAAGCCTCGTGCCTTTCAGAGGCGATGTAGCAGACTTCGGGCAAAAGTCCCAGCTCTTGCGCTACGGCGAAGGCGAAGCTTGCGTCTTGGTGACCCGTGGGCGTAAGTCCGATGTCCTGCAGCATTCCCGCATGGCAGCGGGGGGAGCATCCGGGCACCACGGTGATGCACACTTTTTTGCGGGCCGTGTTGGTGAGCTTTCTGATGGAACCTTCGAGGTCGTCGGTAATGATGGAGCGCGAGGCAAAGGCGACATCGTGCGATTTGTTGGCGATGCCGGCGGCCTGCCAATCCTTGTCCCAGGAAAGCTTGATTGGGTTGATCGCGTTTGCGGTCACGCCATGCTCGACCATGTTGTATCCAAGCTGTGCGAGCATGCCATCGCTGAAGTCGGCTGCCGTTACCTGATGCCCTGCAAGCGCGCAGGGGATGGCAAGGGTGCCCGCACCGCATCCCATGTCGAACACCGAGTCGGCATGGGCAAGCTGCGCAAGCTCAAGGAAGGCCATTGAGTACTCGCTGGGACCGTAGTTGCTAGGGGTCTCGGCTATGCGTTTGTTCCAGGCTTCCGCTTCATCGGCCTTATGGCGCAGGGGAGCCCTGTCGCGCCATAGCTGCGCGAAGCTGAGCTCGTCGGGCGTAAACCCGGCCGTGCCGCTTGTTTCTTCCGAAAAGGAGTTTGCGCTGTTGCCTGGATGCTGCATGGCCTATTCCTGCTCGCGCTCCTTAGCTTCGAGCGTTCCTTCCAGGGCGGAAAGGCGTTCAAGCGCGCGAGCTGCGGTTTTGCAGGTGTCGCCTTCGCCGTACTCGACCATTTCATCCAAAGCTTCGGTGGGGGTGTGGGTGCTGAACCCCTCGCCCATCTTCGTTATTTTGATGGCGTCACCTGCCTTGATCTCGCCGCCTTTAAGCACGGCGAAGAAGATCCCTTCGCGTGGGAAGATGCAATCGCCCGCCAAGTGGTAGATGGCGCAACGCGTGTGGCACACCTTGCCAACCTGAGTGAGCTCAAGAAGCACGTCGTCGCCGATGGTGAGCTGGGTGCCCATGGGGAGCGCCAAAAGATCGAGTCCTTCGGTGGTCACGTTCTCGGCGAAGTCGCCCTCGGCCACGTTAAGTCCCATGTCCTGCGCTTTAAGGATGGATTCCCAGGCCAAAAGGGATACCTGGCGATGCCAGTCGCCCGCATGGGCGTCCTCGACGATGCCCCAGTCGGGACGCACGGTGACGTTGCCTTCAACGGGCTTTTTGCGTGTGCCTTTGCGCTTTGAGATGCATACGCAGCGGACGGTGCCGCTTGGTAAAGACTCAGTCATGTTCAACTTCCTTAGCTTTGAAGCGGGGCCGCTCCTTTTGGAGGGCCGGGGGAGTGTGATGTAGATACGGGGAAGGGCTGGGTAGGCGCTTGCGATGCAGAGACGTCGGGGTCGTGCAGCCCCGGTCTTAGCCGCTTACGGACACGAGGCCCTCAGGTCTTCGGTCCCAGGTGCCCGATTTGCCGCCTTCCTTGTGGACGACGCGAACTTGG
This sequence comes from Escherichia coli, assembly GCA_963591685.1. Taxonomy (GTDB): domain Bacteria; phylum Actinomycetota; class Coriobacteriia; order Coriobacteriales; family Eggerthellaceae; genus Anaerotardibacter. The sequence continues at coordinate 129 of CAVAUO010000003.1, read as the reverse complement.
CTTATCTCCATGCCGCGATCGATTGCCTTGCACATGTCGTAAACAGTCAGCGCCGCCACGGAAGCCGCCGTGAGCGCCTCCATCTCGACGCCGGTTTTGCCCGTCAGGCCGACGGTGGCGATGATATGG
>CAVAUO010000002.1:0-34788 GCA_963591685.1 Escherichia coli | reverse complement strand
GGGCTCGGCACCCTGGTTCAACGTGCACTACGTGTTCGCCTGCCTCTTCCTGTTTGGCACCTTCTACTGGGTCGGAAACACAATCATCTCAACCTATCGCCTGCGCGAGCATCTTCCCACTAAGCGTGCCTTCATCTACACCATTAACCACTACGGCTCGCTCATGGGCTTCAAGCGCTTCACCTACCCGCGCGAGGAAAAGTACTTCGAAAGCGAGCGCATGGCCTTCGTTGCGGCGGTGGGCATCGCTGCCGCAATGGCCGTAACGGGCATCCTGAAAACGCTGACCCGTTGGGTTGCAATCCCCGGCGAAGTCATGCTCGTGGTCAATTGGGCCCACGACCTCTTTGCCGTGCTCATGCTCCTGTTCTTGCTGGCGCACGTGTTCTTCGCGGTCGTCATCCCCTCTTCCTGGAAGACCTTCCCCTCAATGCTGCATGGCACCGTTCCCTTCGATCACGCCAAGGAAGAGCACGCCGCCTGGGTTGAGGAACTGGAAAAGAAACAGGCTCAAACCAAAACCACAGAAGCCAAGGCCGACACCAAGAAGGAGGCGTAAACATGGGAACGAACACTGAAGGTGCAGATCAAGCCGAGATCCAGAAAAGCTCCCTGCAAGCCCCGGAAAACCCCGTGGACGCAAAAGCCAAAGGTGCGGTTTCGCGCCGCCGCTTCCTGGCCATGCTCGGCGGAGTCGGCATCGGAGCACTGCTTGCTGGTAGCGGCACGGCTGCCTGGTTCATGGGCAACGGCGTCTACGCCGTGGAGACCTCGGGCGGCTACCTGCTCGTCGACACCAAGAAGTGCGCCGGCTGCGAAACCTGCATGATGGCCTGCTCGCTTGCCCATCACGGCCACGTTAACCGCAGCCTTTCGCGCATCCAGATTAAGAAGAACCCGCTGGGTTGCTTCCCCAACGAAATCGGCCAGATGCAATGTCGTCAATGCGCCGACCCGGGCTGTGTGAAGGCCTGCCCCACGGGAGCGATGCACGTTGACCCCGATACCGGCGTTCGCATGGTCGATGAGCGCATGTGCATCGGCTGCGAAAGCTGCGTTGCCGGCTGCCTGTTCACCCCGTCGCGCGTGCAATGGAACTTCGAGGAGCGTCATGCCCAAAAGTGCGACCTGTGCACCAACACTCCTTACATGGCAGAAGAAGGCGGTCCCGGCGGATGCCAGGCATGCGTTTCGGTTTGCCCCGTGAGCGCCATCAAATTCACCACCGAGCTTCCCCAGCAGGACGACTCCGGCTACGAGGTCAATCTGCGCAACGAGCACTGGGCGATCATCGGCTTCCCCGTCGACGACGATGGAGCGATCCCCTCGGACGTTTCCGTGCCGGTCGATCCCGAAAACATCGCAAAAGAAGGCGAAGAAGCCTGGTAGTTGCCAAGAAGCTGTTTAGAGAAAGAGGTACACCATGGCAAAAGCTATGGGCGGATATATGGGTAAGATTCTCATCCTGAACCTTACCGACAAAAGCTACGAGGTCATCGATTCGGAGCCTTACCAGAAATTCGGTGGCGGACACGGCATGGGCACCGCGCTGTTCTGGGATTACTGCAAAGACAAGACGATCGGCCCCTTCGATCCAGGCAACGTTGTGACCATTTGTTCGAGCCCCTTATCGGGCACCCCCGTTCCTGCGGGTGCCGCACGCGTTGAGATTCAAGGCATCGGCTCGTTTGCCGACCCCGAATGGTTCACGCGCTCCAACATGGGCGGACGAATAGCCGAGTCCATGAAAACGGCCGGCTTCGACGCCACCGTCATCACCGGCGCTTCAAGCGAGCCTGTATGGGTTGAGGTCCAAAACGAGGAAATCACCTTCCACGACGCCAACGACCTTTGGGGCAAATGGACCGACGATACCCAAGAGACTATCTGGAACTTGATCCTTGATAACGCCGAGGATGGTTCCTGGCACGACATGGGCCCCACGCGCGATTCGGGACGCTCGACCCAGAAGCCGGCCGTCATCTGCATAGGTCCCGCGTCCGAGAATCTCGCCCGCAGCGGCACCATCACCACCGACGGCGCGCATCAGGCGGGCCAAAGCGGACTGGGCGCGGTCTGGGGCTCCAAGAAGCTCAAGGCAATCAGCTTCTTCGGCACCAAGAGCATCCCCATCGCCGACCCCGCAGCGCTACTCGATCTGCGCATGGAATATCAGAAGCGTTTCGTCTACAAGGTGGACAATCCCTCCTACGAGCAGCCTGACCCCGGCGCAACCACCTACGATGCGCGAATCTTCGGCACGCTCACCCGCCAACCTGGCTCGGGTGGCGCGCACTGGACCTCACGCGACCTGCTGGCACGCCCCTATGGCTGTCCCGGCTGCACCCGCAACTGCCGCCACAACTTCGACGACGGCTTTGCCAACGGCACCATGTGCGCAGCCTCCATGTACTATCTCACCGCCGACAAGAAGGAAGACATGCTCTATGCGGCCGGCCTGCTCAACAAGCTGGGCATCAACGGCTTCGACCGCGGCTTCCTTGATTACCTGCGCGCGCTGTACAAGATGGGCATCCTGGGCAAGGGCAAGGAAATCGACACCGACCTGCCCTTCGAGAAGTACGGCAGCCGCGAGTTCATCGAGGAATTCTTATACTCGATCGCCTATCGCAAAGGCCTGGGCGACACCATGGCCGAAGGCCCAGCTCGCGCGGTCAAGGCATGGGGGCGCTGGGACGAAGACACTAAATCGGGCCTGTTCCCCTACCCGCAGTGGAATTACTATCAGCACTATGACCCACGCCTGGAGGTCGAATGGAGCTACGGCTCGGTATTCACCGACCGCGACATCAACGAGCACGGTATCAATGCCCACGTTCACTGGCTGCCCACCATCTGCAACCTTTCCAAGATCGACTACCTGCTGCCCGCCAAGGACGTGGTTGAGCGCCTGGCGAAATCCACCGGCCTCGACGTCATGGGCTTCAACTACAGCAACGAAGGCATCTACAGCGATGAAAAGCTCGAGACCGTAGCCTGGATGCGCCACTATGGACGTTTCTGGCTTTCCTCCATGGGCCTGTGCGACTCCGTTTGGCCGACGCTCTTGAACTACAACGACCCCGACTGGGACACCACCGGCGCCACACCCGACTTCGAGCCACGCATGTACAAAGCCGTCACCGGCCTGGACCTGACTTTCGAGGAAAGCCTCGAGATCGGCCGCAAGATCTTCATGATGGATCGCACGATCTGGTACCTCCAGGGCCGCACCAGGGAAATGGAAACCTTCGCCGATTACGTCTTCGAGGTTCCCACCTCCACCGACTACTGGCTCACCGTCTACGAAGACGGAGAGTGGAAGTTCGACGGCTGCAAGGGTCGCACGCTCGATCGCAAGAAATTCGAGGACGTGAAAACGCGTTTCTACAAGCTCGAAGGCTGGGACAAGTCGGGCGGCTGGCCCACGCGCGAATCCCTTGAATCCTTCGACCTTGCGGAATACGCCGATGCCCTTGAAGAAGCAGGAATCATCAAAGGAGAGTGAGCGCGATGATCCACGACGTCACCTGCGCAGTTGCAAGCAAAAGCCAATGCCAATCAAACGAAGCTGAAAAGCTCACGCCCGTCGCGACCGTCGCGGGAAAAGGCAACTCCAACGGCGCAAGCTCCCTGGCCTCCCCTGAGGAGCTTGCGAGTCTGGGCGGCTTCGACGTGCCTAGCGAAAGCGAAGCGCGCCATCTTATGCGCGAGCTTGACTGGGGCGACCATCTTGACGTCATGGACCTGAACGCCGCGGCAGGTGAAAGCTGGCTTCATCTATATGCCTTATCCGAGGCCGCCAAATTCTTCCGCTACGGCACGGCCGGACTGGGCTTCAAGACGGGCGGCAGCGGCTCGGTGAGCTATGCCGACCAGGATCGCCTTGTGGATTGGATAGATGCAAAAATCGGTGACAGCTCTCTTGCGAGCGCCCTTCGCAAGCGCTTCTCCGAGGCGAACTCGTACCACGACGTGCTTCTGATCGTCTCGAGGCTCATCGATTTGCGCTGCACGCAATTAGCCCTTATCGCGCAGGAGTAGCGATGACGCCCGCGCCTAAACACATCGTTTGCCGCACAGACTTCCCCGCCCTGGCCCAGAACAAGCTGGCCTACCTGGATAATGCCGCAACAACCCAGATGCCCACCACGGTGCTCGACGCCGTAAGTGCTTATTACCAGGAAGGCGCTGCGAATCCCGGCCGTGGCGAATATGCGCTGAATCTCCAGGTAACACAGCTCTACGAGCAGGCGCGCCAAAGGCTTGCCGCCTTCGTCGGTGCGCACCCTGAAGAACTAGCTTTCACCCCGGGGGCAACCGAAGGGCTGAATACCGCGGCGCAAGCTTGGGCTACCAAAGTGCTCGGCCCCGATGACGAAGTGATCGTTTCCGCGGCCGAGCACCATAGCAACTTCCTCGTTTGGCAGCGGGTTTGCGATCAAACAGGTGCGCGCCTGGTGATCGCGCCCCTAAACGAGGAGGGCCGCCTCGACAAGACGTGCTTCGAATCGCTGTTAAGCGCGAAAACAAAAATAGTGGCGCTTGCGCACGTCTCAAACGTACTTGGAACAATCTTCCCCATCAAAGAGCTGGCCGCGCTCGCCCACGAACACGGGGCTGCGTTTGTCCTAGACTGCGCGCAAAGCATCGGACATCTGCCCCTCGATCTGCACGAGCTCGACGTTGACTTCGCTTCGTTTTCCGGGCACAAGATGTACGCCCTAACAGGCATCGGCGCCCTATACGTGAAAGAAAGCCTGATTCACGAAATGAGCGCCTTCATGCTTGGCGGCGGCATGGTCGATGAAGTTTGGGAGCGCCGCTCAAGCTACCTGAACGACATCCGCAAGCTCGAGGCGGGAACCCCTAACGTGCCAGGCGCGATCAGCATGGCAGCAGCCGCCGATTACCTCGAGAGCATTGGCCTTGCCGCAATCCAGCAGCACGAAAGGGAACTTACGGGACGCCTTTTCGGGCTCCTTTCCGAAACCCCCGACTGCAAGGTTTACGGCATCCCGAACAACGCCGCGGACAGAACGGGGATCATATCTTTCAACATCCGGGGAGTGCACCCCACCGATGTAGCGCTGGCCCTTGATGAGGCGGGCGTCTGCATACGCACTGGCACCCACTGCGCTCAACCTCTGCATCGCCGCCTTGGTATCGAGCAGAGCTGCCGCATCAGCTTAGGGCTCTACAACACCGTCGAAGACATGCAGGCTGCAGCGGCTGCGCTTTCAAATCTAAGGCAAAAACTCGGACGAAGAATCCTCGGAATGTTCCCCTAAGGCACTTATCCTGAGCACCGAAATACCCAAATTTTTGGATCTTAAAGACCACTCTTGAATAAAAGACCCGAAAACGTCTCCTTAATCAAAATCGCAGGTGAAGACAAAAATATCACAGTGTCCAAATTTGCAACAAGTTCACAGCCACTAACAAGATGAAAAATACCATTCAAATTACTAAAACAAAATGTCACCAATTTAGTGTCATTTTTACACATGTGTAACTGCTCACAGGCAGAAGAAGTCCTGCCATAGCGAAAGGAAGCTTGTTATGAACAACGTCGCTCAAGAGTCTTACCAGTTATTCATCAACGGAAAATGGGTAGATGCATCAGACGGAGCCACCCTCGATGTAACCTGCCCCGCAAACGGGCAAAAGATTTCCGTCATCGCAGACGCCACCAAGGAAGACGTCGACGCTGCCGCCGACGCTGCCATTGCCGCATTTGAGACCTGGGGTAAAACCACCAAGGCCGAGCGCGCTGCCGTTCTTAACAAGGTTGCCGACATCATCGAAGAAAACGCAGAGTTCTTCGCTCAGCTCGAAACGCTCGACAACGGCAAGCCCATCCGCGAAACCCGCGCTATCGACGTTGCCTACTCGGTGGATCACTTCCGCTATTTTGCTGGGTGCCTGCTTGCAGAAACCGGCGAAGCCGATATGGTGGCCGAAAACATGATGTCGCTGGTGCTGCATGAGCCCATCGGAGTGGTTGGCCAGGTTGTACCTTGGAACTTCCCTTTCCTCATGGCCGCCTGGAAGCTTGCTCCCGTGCTTGCCGCAGGCGACTGCACGGTGCTAAAGCCCTCCTCTTCCACCTCCCTTACCGCCCTTGAGCTTGCCCGCTTAACGCAGGATGTCATCCCTGCAGGCGTGTTCAACGTTATTACCGGCCGCGGCTCCAAGTCCGGACAGTTCATTCTGGACAATCCCAAATTCGACAAACTTGCCTTCACCGGCTCTACCGAAGTAGGACGCAACGTTGCCCGCGCCGCAGCCGAGCGCCTCATTCCCGCAACGCTTGAGCTGGGCGGCAAGTCGGCAAACATCATCTTCCCCGACGCACAGCGTGACATGGCCATCGACGGCATCCAGCTGGGCATCCTGTTCAATCAGGGTCAGGTTTGCTGCGCTGGCTCCCGCATCTTCGTGCATGAAGATATCTACGATGAGTTCATCGCCGAAGCGGTTGAGGCGTTTAACAAGGTCAAGGTCGGTCTGCCCTGGGAAGAGGACACCCAGATGGGCAGCCAGATCGACCAGCGCCAAGCCGAAAAGATTTTGAGCTACATCGAAATCGCAAAGCAAGAAGGCGGCACGATCCTGTGCGGCGGCGAGCGCGCAACCGAAGGTGAACTCGCAAACGGCGCATTCTTGAAACCAACCCTTATTGCGGTTCCGAACAATGCATGCCGCGTTTGCCAGGAAGAAATCTTCGGCCCCGTAGCTGTGGTAATAAAGTTCTCCAACGAACAGGAAGTTATCGATATGGCCAACGATTCCGTCTACGGACTTGGTGGAGCCGTATGGACGCGCGACATAAATCGCGCCTTCCGCGTTGCTCAGGGCATCCGCACGGGCCGCATGTGGGTAAACACCTACAACCAAATTCCTTCCGGCGCACCATTTGGTGGCTACAAGCAGTCCGGCATTGGTCGCGAGACTCACAAGCAAATGCTCGAGCACTACAGCCAGACAAAGAACATCATGATCAACCTGGCAGAAGTTCCCAGCGGCTTCTATCCTGCTGAATAAACCTACAACGCAAAAAGCGCTAGGGCCCCGCAACGGCAAACCCTAGCGCTCAAAGCCTTAGCGCTTCAGCTCCTCCCACTCCTTAGCCAAAGCGAGCTTTAAGGAGTGGGAATTTTTTATTGTTCGAAGTCGACGTCCTTGCTTTCGCGGAAGAAAAGCAGCGCTATCAAAGCGATCAAAGCCATGCCGCCCATGTACCAACCAAGCGCTTGAATGCCGAAATTCATAACCAAGGCCGATGCGATGGTGGGCGCGAAGGCGCCGCCAGCGATGGCTGCCAAGTTGTAGCTCAGGCCAGCGCCGGAGTAGCGCACCTTAGCGGGGAACAACTCGGGCAGATAGCTTCCGCAGGGGCCGAAGATCGTGCCCATGCAGCAAAAGCCCACGCACAGAAACACCATGACAAGCACCATGTCGTTGCCGCCCAGAAGGAGCGGCGCCACCAAAGAGAAGACCAAGGTGCAGGCGTTGCCAACCAAAAGCAGAGGCTTGCGTCCGAACTTATCGGCCGAAAGGCAGCCCACCAAAACAAAGGCCGCGAAGAAGAACACCGACACCAGCTGCATTCCCAGATACTCCTGCTGCGAGAAGCCCAGAGTGCTCACACCGTAGGAAAGCGACCAGGTGCCCAACACGTAGAACAAGGTGTAGGTGATGGACATGATGGCCGTGCCCAGGATCACGCGACGCCAGTGGTGGCACAGATCGCGCAAGGGCGTCTTCGTGGTGCGGTTCTCGGCGGCAGCCTTTTGGTAAACAGGCGTCTCGCTCATGCGAGCACGAACCACCAAACCGACAACGATCAAAAGACAGGAAAGAAGGAAGGGGATGCGCCATCCCCAAGAAATCATCGCTTCCTGGCTGAGCGTCAAACCAAGCAGAAGGTTAACGCCGTACGCGCAGAAGAAGCCGATGGGAGCGCCCAAATTGGGGAAGCTACCGTACAAGGCGCGCTTGTTGGCAGGAGCGTTCTCGGTTGCGACAAGAGCCGCGCCCGACCATTCGCCTGCAAGGCCCAAGCCCTGACAGGCGCGGCACACGCACAAAAGCAAAACAGACACGGGGCCAAGCACGTCATAGCCGGGAAGAAGACCGACGCAGAAGGTTGCGATGCCCATCATCAGCAAAGCGGCGACCAAGGTCTTCTTGCGACCCAAACGATCGCCGAAGTGACCGAACAAAAGGCTGCCAAAAGGGCGCGCCAAGAAGCTTACCGAAAAGGTAACGAAGGCGAGCAAGGTGGCCAAAAACGGATCGGACTTGGCAACGTCGGTGAAGAAGATAAGTCCGAAGTAGCTTGCCGCTGCAATGGAGTAGCAATAGTTGTCATAGAACTCGATTGCAGTGCCGATCATGGACGCGACCATGACCTCCGCCGCCGAATCGCGCTTGATGGGCGTTTGCGCCTCGCCTTCTTTTAAAACGCTTGCTGCAGCGGTAAGCGAGGTCGAGGTTGCGCTGCCTGCTCCCTGGATAGCCTCCGTCGAATCGTTCGACATATGCTTTGCCTTTCCTTTCCATTCCACGGTCCCCCTCTGCGCTCCCTCCAAGCACAGCACCTACAATATTCCAACCTGCTCATAATCGTCCTTTGTCCGACTAATTCAACCAGTGCGAAACATCGTCACAAAGCTTTAACATTTCTCGCCTGCGCCCATGAAGCACAAGGCAAACGCCCTCAAGGGCACTCTAGTCAGAAAGCAAGCGGGGCGACAGGACATGCGGCAAAACGACGAAGAAGCGGGCGACCCCGACCAGGATCGTCCGCTTCGTTGGGTATGCGTATTTCGCAAAGGCGCTAGATGATGACGCTCGCACCTGGCATGCCAAGAATCGCAGACACGCTCTCAACGTGCAGATCAGGAGTGCCGTCAGCGATGCACAAGGTCTCAGCGTCGCGCAGGTAGCGAGCGACTCCCGTCTCCTCGACGATGCCCAGACCGCCATGCAGCCAAATGCATTGCTTCGTCACGTCAACCGCCATCTCGCAGGTGCTGTACTTAGCGGTGCAGATAAGCGCCTTCGCCTTCGCGCCAAGCGCCTTGTCGCCGGTTGCAAGAACCTTATCAGCCGTTGCCAGGGCCTCGAAAACAAGGGCGCGGCTCTTCTCGATCTCGCCCCACATGCGTGCAATGCGATGACGAACCACCTGGCACTCGGCGATGGGGACGCTATCGTGAGTACGCTGCTTCACGAACTCCATGGTCTTGGAAAGAGCGGCCTCGGCGCAGCCAAGCGCGACCGCGGCGCACAGCGCGTTGCCTGGGCCCATGCCATCGAGCGGGTTCTTGGGGAAGCTGTACGAATCAGGCACCCGCACATCGGTTAAAAAGTACGAACCCGAACAGTTGCCGTTAAGGCCGATCTTCTTCTCAACATGCCTGTCGTCAACCCCGGGGTCCTTGGTCTCCACGAAGAAGCAGCGCATCTCACGCTCCTCAGTCATGCCCAAAAACGCCACAAGGTCGGACTTCGAGGTATTGGTGACATACAACTTGCTTCCGTTGAGTACCCATTCGTCACCTTCCTTTTTAGCCATGACGGGCCACTCGGAAAGATTCGTCGAGCCCTGCGGAGGCGTGATGCCCGCGCCCATGATGGTCCAGCCCGTCATAACGCCGGGCAGATACTTCTTCAGAAGCTCAACCCGGTTGGGCGACTCCATCAAATAGCTCGACATGCAGGAATCAACGTAATAGCTGATGGCGAAGGCGGGTGAAACCTTGGCAATCTCCTCGGTCACAATGCCCACGGCGGTTAGGCCCAGGCCCGCGCCACCAATTTTCTCGGGAACGATAAGGCCCAGGAAGCCCAGCTCACCAGCCTTCAAATACAGCTCACGCGGAAACTCGTTGTCGAACTCCATGCCCTCAACGGCCGGCGCCACGTAGCGCTCGGCAAATTCGCGCGCGCTTTCCTGCAAGAGTTCCATTTCATCGTTTAGGAATATCGACATTTCCAATCCCCCTTGTCGTATTCATGCGCCGGCGCCTCCCATGCGCACCGGCGCTCGCATTGAAATCCAGCCTTAGGCCTTCATGGTCAGGCGATCAACGTTGTCGCCGCCGCCCGTAATCCCCTGCGCAGCAAGCTTTTCCGCATAGAAGGCGAAGTCGACAACCGCCTGATCACAAGGCTGACCGTTGTTGTTCAGGGCCTCGGCCTCGGTGGTCACCACACGCTCGGTAAGATCGGCATGAGGGAGCAAGTAGAAGCGGCCCTCGTCGATCTGGTCGAGCACTATGCTTGCGACCTCCTTCGCAGTGAGCATGCCCAAACGGTCGCCCGATTCGGTGTGGGCCTGAGACACGGGCATTTCCTTACCGTCACCTGCGATGTTGTGATACTTGTCGCCACGACGAAGCGTTGAATTGGCTATCTCGCTTTCGAAAACGCCCGGCAACGATACGTTGTACTTGACCTTGTCCAGGTTGAACTTGAGGGCTTCCGCCTGATAGCACTCGCACAAACGTACAAGGGCAGTCTTGGTCACCGAATAAGGCGACCATCCGCTAAAGGCCGACACTCCAGCAGTCGAAGCCGTCGTCACGATGCGACCACCCGCCTCCTGCGTGAACATAAGCCCACTGAAGGTGCGCAGGCCGTACAGCGAACCCCAGAAGTTCGTATCAACGATCCATTTCCAGTCTTCGATGGTAGTTTTCATAAGGGCATTGGGCTGCAACATAACGCCCGCATTGTTGAACAGGTAGTCGACCTGGCCGTATTCGCCCTTGACGGCGAAGGCAAGCTTCTTCCAGCCCTCCTCTGACGTGATGTCCTGCTGAATGAACTTAACGTCATAGCCCTTGCCCTTGAGCTCGGCTTCCACCGCTTCACCTTTCGAAGCGGTGCGGGCGGTGATCACCACACGTGCGCCACGCTCACCCAAGATATCGGCAAGGGCATAACCCAAGCCCGTGGTTCCACCGGTGATGACGACGACTTTCCCCTTGTAGTCTTCCATGGTTTTCCTCCTTGACAAAAACCCACGCGAAAAGCGGCACCTCTGCGCCGCAACGCTTTCACAAATAAGAAACTAGCTGTTCACCAGGGAAGAATCGATTTCCAATCAAGGCGCAGAGTACAGAACTTGAACATGTTCATATCGATTGTTCATCATACGGACAACGCCCCATCACTTGTTAAGCCTTACAATCCCCTTAAGAGAGGCCAACAAGAAAAGGATCGAATATGCGCCGAAACGACCTCATGAAACGCGAGATGTCGCGCGCCTTGAAGGAACTCGCCGCCACAAACGACCTCAAAACCATCTCGGTCACGCAGCTTGTGGAGGCTTGCGGCATGAGCCGCGGGACTTTTTACAACCATTTCCTTGATATATACGACCTCATCAACTGGACGTTCGAAACCGACGTCATCGAGCCGCTCCAGCACTACATAAACACTCATGATGAAACCTGGTCCGGCATCACACAGCAATGCCTTGAGAAGATGTATGCCGACAAGAGCTTTTACACACAAGCCGTGCGACGGCGCGGGCAGAACTCGCTACGCGATTACATGCGCAAGCGCAACCTAGATAGCTGGAAAATGCTCATCGCCAAATACATGGGCGACAACTTGACCTTCGACGCCGACGCCCTCGACTTCATCGAGCGCTACACCTCGCAGGCCGTGGGAAACATGATCATCAAATGGGCCGAAGATGGCATGCCTCTGCCGCCCGAGAAAATGGCCTACATGGACAAAGTGGCCACCCGAGGCATTTACGGTCTCATCGATGAAGCAAATGAACAAGCTCGTTCACAAAAGCCGTAATCCATACACGCCTATACTCATATCCACGAAACGGGAGCAGACCCGTTTGCAGCACAAAGAAGAGCATCGGAGCCTTCCGACTGTTCGTGCTCGACGATGAGCTTCGCCAAACACGAAAGGAACGCCATGTTCAGACCCATAAGAAGAAAAGACCGCACGATATCCGACGAGGCTGCCAAAGAGCTTCTTCGCAAAGAGCGCCGCGGCGTGCTGGCCGTCATTGGTGACGACGGCTACCCCTACGCCTTCCCCATCAACTACCTCTACGATGCCGATGCGGGGAAGATCTATTTTCATGGCTCGAAGTCGGGCCACAAAGTCGACGCCCTAAAGAACTCCGACAAAGCGTGCTTCACGGTATACGGCAACGAGCATATCAACGAAGAAGAAGCTTGGGCGCCCTACGTCCAGAGCGTCATCGCCTTCGGCCGCTGCAAGCTCATCGACGATCTTGATCGAGCAAGCGAAGGCGTGCGACGCCTGGCGAGCAAGTACTATCCGGATGCCGAGACGGCCGAACAGGTAATCGCACGATCCGCCAAGCGCATGTATCTCTATGTGATGGACATCGAACACCTTGTGGGAAAGCAGATTCAAGAAAGATAAGGGGGTCGCTTAATCCAGTTAAGCTTAATTTCCTAATACTATATTTAGAAATACTATTCGTATGGCAAGCTACCGGCATATATCGCACGGATTCGATCCCGTGTTCGACGAAAACTCACGCATCCTGATCCTGGGCTCGTTCCCCTCGGTCAAGTCGCGCGAAAACGCCTTTTACTACGGTAACCCGCACAACCGCTTCTGGCAGGTTATCGCAGGCTGCTTGAACGCCCCGGTACCGCCCAACGAAGGCGACCCTTTCAAGGGCAAACCCGCAAGCCTGGAGCAATCCATCGCCGCCAAAAAGGAGCTTCTGCTCACCCACGGCATAGCCCTATGGGACGCCATCGAATCCTGTGACATCAAGGGATCAAGCGATGCGAGCATCAAAAACGTGGTGCCCGCACAAATCGAGCGCATCCTCGAAAGAGCACCTATCGGCGCCGTAATCTGCAACGGCAACACAGCTTGGCGCCTGTACCGCAAGTACCTGCAATGGCAGGTAGGCCTTGAAGCGCATGCGCTGCCGTCCACCAGTCCCGCAAACGCCACCTGGCAGCCCGAACGTCTAAGCAAGCGCTGGCGCGAGGAAATGACCCCGCTCCTCAAGGCGGCAAACGAAGGCTCGCTTGAAAAGGCAACGCTCGGCCGCGCGGCAAAATCCACCGGAGCCGTCGAATACGCGAGCGTACGCATTCCCGCCCCACCGGCATCGAGCTACGCAGTGCATAAAAGCATGCAGGGCAACAAGCGCAAAGACACCAAACCCGAGCTTTTGGTGCGCCAGAAACTACGCGAGGCGGGGCTTTCGGGCTACCGCCTACAATGGAAGGTGCCTGGGCATCCCGACATCGCCTGGCCTTCCAAACGCGTCGCCATCGAGGTCCGCGGTTGCTACTGGCACCGCTGCCCGCATTGCAAGCCCAGCGTTCCGAAGAAAAACGTCGACTACTGGGAAGCCAAATTCGCCCGCAACGTCGAGCGCGACGCGGAAAACCTGGCAGCGCTTCGGTCCACGGGCTGGCGCGTCCACGTGATATGGGAGTGTCAGCTGAAAAAGACCCAGCTGGAAAATACCATGGCCGAACTTCTCCCCCAGCTCGCCGAGGAATTGGGCAAACCCCTCGCAAATGCCTCGCAACCATAAAGCGTTTGGCGAAAAGAGAGCAAACAGCAACGATCCTCAAGCTAAGCTAGTGCAGCAAGGATCAAGGAGAAACGCATGTCCGCAAAAACAACCGGCGCCCTAAGGGACGCGCTGTGCAACCCCCGCTCACTCACACCCCTCGTGCTGCTTATGGGCTTTATCGGTGCGAGCCTGCGCTACCTCCTGGAAATGCTCTTGCCCGCAAGCGGCGGCTTCCCCGCGGCAACGCTTGCCGTCAATATCTTCGGCTGCTTCACGCTCGAGATCATCAACCTCTACATCGCGCAGCGGAGCATGCTTCCCACGCCGCTCGTCAAGTCCATGGGCGTTGGCCTGATCGGCGCCTTTACCACAGTTGCCGCATTCTCGACCGAAAGCCTTTCGTTCCTACAGCAAGGCCTCTACTCAACATTCGCCCTTTACCTAGGTGCTACCGCAGTAACAACCCTTGCCGCCGCATGGTCGGGCAAGCTGGTGGCGGACAAGTTAGGACAACGAGCCGAGCGCAAGAAGGTGCAGCGATGAGCCTTGCAACCCTCGTCCTCGTAGGACTGGGAGGAGCCCTCGGCGCCCTTTGCAGGCATAAGGCATCTTCCTTCATGAAGCGAAAATCCGCGAGCGAGTTCCCTTGGCCCACGCTCGCCATCAACCTATGCTCCTGCACCATCGCAGGCTGCGCTCTTGCCGCCTCCAGTGCGATGGGCGCACTCGCCTTCACGGTTTTGAGCATGGGCTTCCTTGGGGGCTTTTCCACCCTCTCGACGATGAACTGCGAAGCAGTGGATCACCTTACGCAGGGACGTGCCAAAACCGGCATCGCCTACCTCTTCGTCACCTACGCAGGAACCCTCGGCGCCGCAGCTATCGGCTTCGCGGCAACCGCAAACCTCATCAGCCTTTAACGGCCGCTCAAAAGCCAAGCTGACGCTCCAAGAAGCAAACAGCCCGTGCTCGAACCCCACGAAAAACCCTCACCGAAAAGTCCACCTGCTCAACTGCGCTATAATCGCATTCTTCAATACGTGCCCAAAGGTCAACGTGCACAAGCCCGCATGCAAGCGCAAGCCAGGTTTCCAACCGCGCAAACCACCCTTCAGAGCACTTACGGTGGCGTGAAAACAGAGGTGACGAACCATGAACTTCTCAGAGCAAAACACCTCGTCTGCGCATAACACCGAACAAGGGGAAAGACTCGAAGAACTGCTTGCCATCTTCAGTGCGCTTTCAAACACCTACACCAACGTCTACCTTATCCACGCAAAAGAAAAGAGCCTCAAGGTTCTGAAACTTGACGGCTACGTCACAACGGGCGTCGAGAAGAATGCCAACTTCATCTACGACTACGAAACCGTGCAAAAACAATATGTTTCGGAGCGCGTTCACCCTGCCGACCGCGACATGATGCACAATGCCATCAGCCTTAAGCGCATCCGGCGGGAGCTCAAGGACAAGCGGGAATACAGCGGCAACTATCGCGTGCTCGAAGACGGCGCACTGCACTACTACCAGTTCAAATTCGTACGGCCGGAAAACGTCGAGTACATCGTTGCGGGCTTCCAAAACACCGATGAGATCGTCGCGAAGCACCTTGAGCAAGATAGAAAAAAGCGAAAGCTCGAGGAAGCCCACAGACGCGAGCTGGAAGAGCAGCTTTCCATTTTCGATGTGCTCTCGCGCAACTACCGCAACGTCTACAAAGCAAACATCATCGATGGCACGGCCAAGATCCTCAAGCTCTCGGACGATTACGATCTCGAAGAGCTCTTCGAGCTCAAAAACAAGGTTTTTCCCTACGAAAGCGTCTTGGATTTCTGGATCACCAACCGCGTACATCCCGAAGATAAAGAACGCGTGAAAAAGCAGCTGGGCGCGGAAAACCTCCGCAAGGTTCTCTCCTCGCAGGACGAATACACCGGTACTTACCGCAGTCTCGACAACGGAGCCATGCACAACTACCAATTCTTCGTGGCAAAGATGGACAACGAAGGAACGGTGATCGCAGGCTTTCACATCATCGACGACATCATCCAAGAGCATCTGGAGCAGGAGCGCGAGCAGCGCGAAAAGGAAGAAGCCTACCAGCTAAAGCTCATCGAGGCCAAGCAGGACGCCGAGCGTGCGAACCGCGCTAAAACCGATTTCCTTTTACGCATGAGCCACGATATCCGCACACCCTTGAACGGCATCGTGGGCATGCTCGACATCGCCGAGCACTGCGGCGACGACATCGCCAAGCGCGACGATTGCCGCATGAAGATCAGGGAATCCGCAAATGTGCTCCTTGAACTCATCAACGAAGTGCTCGACATGAGCAAACTCGAATCGGGGAAAGTGACGCTCGAGCACGTCCCCTTCGACATGATCGAGGTCTCGCAAACCACCTACAACATCATCGCCAAGCAGGCCGAAGAGCACGGCATCGAGATCATCCAGGTCGACTGCCACACGCCTCACCATAGGCTCATCGGAAGCCCCGTCCATTACAAGCGCATCGTGACGAACATCCTTTCCAATGCCATCAAGTACAACAAGGAGAACGGCAAGATCTACATCACCTGCCGCGAGCTTTCGAGCGATGAGGACGCCACCGTCACCCAATTCATCTGCCGCGATACCGGAATCGGCATGTCAAAAGAGTTCATGGAGCACCTCTTCGAGCCCTTCGCCCAAGAAAATGACACACCGCGCTCGGAGTACGGCGGCACTGGTCTTGGCATGTCCATCGTCAAGAGCATCGTTGATGCCATGGGCGGCACGATCAGCGTTAAGAGCGAGAAGGGGGTGGGTTCCACCTTCGAGGTGATCATGCCTTTCGAGATTGACAAGTCCGAGCCCGTGGCGAATGCCGTGCCCGAGACGGGAGAAGCCGTCTCCATCGATGGACTCAAGATCCTCGTCGCCGAAGACAACGAGCTCAACATGGAAATCAGCGAGTTCCTGCTGAGCGAACGAGGCGCACGGGTTA
Organism: Escherichia coli; assembly: GCA_963591685.1. Classification (GTDB taxonomy): domain Bacteria; phylum Actinomycetota; class Coriobacteriia; order Coriobacteriales; family Eggerthellaceae; genus Anaerotardibacter. Next base: position 18,244 of record CAVAUO010000002.1, on the reverse strand, counting down.
TAAAGGCGAGCAACGGGCAAGAAGCTGTGGACCTCTTCCTTGAAAGCGAGCCCTTCGAGTTCGACGCGATTTTGATGGACATCATGATGCCGAAAATGAACGGCTTAGATGCCACGCGGGCAATCCGCCGCGCAGAGCGCCCTGACGCCGCCATGGTGCCCATCATCGCCATGACCGCAAGCGCCTTTGCCGAAGACAGAATCGCGGCGAAGAAGGCGGGCATGAATGACCATCTGGCAAAACCCTTGGAAGCCAAGCTCGTCATTCGGGCTATCTGCAAGTGCGTGAGCGCCTATCGCGCCTCCATGCCCAAAGCCGGTAAAAGCTAAACGCAGCCTCGGCTAAGACGAAAGGCCCCTAGGCGAGACACCGCCCGCACGGCAAGGCCGCTACAAGCGAGTCCATACCGAACAAGCGCAGCTCAGATACCCGCAAGCTCTTCCGGGCACCACCAAAGAATCGGAGCTTTACTCCGCCAGATCGAACAAGGTCTTCATGTCGGAGTCCTTCATGGGCATGCCCGACGAGGGCAGGCTTTCCGCGCGGAACTTCTCAACCGAAGCATCGCCGCCTAAGAACTCCTCGGCCGTGCCGACCATGGTCACGATACGACTCCCCTTAGGCGTAAGCGCACGGACGCCCTGCGTGCTCGTGCTTGCCTTCGTCTTCAAAAGCGAGGTGTTGAAGTTGACCAGACGGCGGTCGCTCGAAACCAGAGCGATGTCGCGCTCTTCCTTAAGCACGGTGGCAAACAGAAGTTTGCTGCCGCCGTAGATGGCGTTCTTCAGCTTTTTACGGTTGGTCTTGGTTGCATAACCCGCCAGAGCAACACGCGCCACGCGCCCGTCCTCGAACACGAAAAGAACGTCGGCCTTGTAATCCTCGGGGTCGATGACCCAGATCACGCTCTCATCGGCGGCCATATCCAAATCAGTTGCCAGGAACGAGCCCAACTGCGCGGATTTGGTGTCCTCGAACTGGGACAGCTTGCACTTGTACACCTGGCACTGGTCGGTGAATACCAAAAGCTCATGGGTGTTGAACGAGGGGAATTCGATGAAGGCCTCGTCGCCGTCCTTGTATTTAAGCGACGTCGCCTTGCGCAACACGCGATCGGTCAGCTTCTTCAAGTAACCCTGACGCGAAAGCATGACGGTAACCGGGTACTCCTCGACCTCGGGCTCAAGGCTCACTTCGACGATGTCCTCGGGCGAAACCAAGCCGGTCTTGCGCGGGGTGACGTACTTCTTGTTCACCGCGGCAAGCTCATCGCGGATGACCTTCTTGATCTTCTTCTCGCTTGAAAGGGTGTCGCGTAACTCGGCGATATCGCCTTCGAGCTTGGCGATGTCCTTCGTGCGATTGAGAATGTACTCCTCGTTGATGTTGCGCAGCTTGATTTCGGCCACGAACTCGGCCTGAACCTCGTCGATGCCGAAGCCGGACATAAGGTTGGGCACAACGTCCACCTCGAGCTTGGTGTTGCGGATGATCGCAATGGCCTTGTCGATATCCAGCAGAATGGCCTCAAGACCGTGCAGCAGGTGCAAGCGATCGCTCTTCTTCTTAAGATCGAAGGAGATGCGGCGGCGCGTGGATTCAACACGCCAGGCAACCCACTCGCTCAAGATCTGGCGCACTCCCATGACGCGCGGGTAACCGTCCACCAGCACGTTGAAGTTGCAGGAGAAGGAATCTTGCAGCGTGGTTGACTTGAAGAGCTTGGCCATCAGCAGCTCGGGGTCGACTCCCCTCTTCAAATCGATGGCGATGCGCAAGCCGGAAAGGTCGGTCTCGTCGCGAATATCGGCAATCTCGCGCAGCTTGCCTTCCTTGGAAAGCTTGATGATGCGCTCGATGACGATGTCGGTCTTGGTGGTGTAGGGGATCTCGTAGACCTCGATGATGCGCTCTTCGGGGATGTAGCGCCAGCGCGAGCGAATCTGGAAGCTGCCCGTTCCGGTGTTGTAAATGCGCTCCATTTCCTCGCGGCGATAGATAATCTCGCCACCCGTGGAGAAGTCGGGCGCGGACAGATGCTCATGCAAGTCGCAGTCGGGATCGTCCAGAAAATGCATGGTCGCCGTGCAGACCTCGTTCAAGTTGAAACCGCAGATATCGGAGGCCATGGCAACGCCGATGCCTTTATTGGCGGAAACAAGGATGTTGGGAAAGGTCGTGGGCAGAAGACGCGGCTCCTTCATGGCGCCGTCGTAGCTGTCCATGAAGTCCACCGGATCTTTGTCGATGTCCTTGAAAATCTCGGCGCAGATGGGCGAGAGCTTCGCCTCGGTGTAGCGGCTGGCCGCGTAGGAAAGGTCGCCGGAATAGTACTTACCGAAGTTACCCTTGGACTCAACGAAGGGCGTGAGCAGAGCCTCGTTGCCCGTTGCCAGGCGCACCATGGTTTCGTAGATGGCCGCGTCGCCGTGGGGGTTGAGTTTCATGGTCTGGCCCACGATGTTGGCGCTCTTCTGACGCGCACCGTTCAAGAGCCCCATCTTGTACATGGTGTAGAGCAGCTTGCGGTGCGAAGGCTTGAAACCGTCAATCTCGGGGAAAGCACGCGAGACGTTGGTGCTCATGGCGTAGGGCATGTAGTTGGACTCGAGCGTCTGCGTGATCGGCTGCTCGGTCACTTCGGAATGCAAGCCGATGACGTTCGGATTATCCACGCGCTTCTTTTTGACTTCTTTTTTCTTCTTAGCCACGGTTTCCCCTTGGTGTGCTAGTGCGTTTCCTCAAGCTTGCGCTTGCCTGCGCCTCATGCTGGCGGCCGGCGCCCTGCCGCGATGCCCTTACTGCAGGTCGAGCTGGTCGAGGTATTCCCTGCCATGCTCGGCAATGTGCTTCTTGCGGCCCTCGTCATCGTTGCCCAGAAGAAGGTCGAACATCGCCTGCATCTTCTCGACGCTCTCGGGCTCGACCTTGATAAGGCGGCGCGTCTCAGGATTCATGGTGGTAAGCCACATCATGTCCGGATCGTTCTCGCCAAGACCTTTGGAGCGATTGATGCTGCACTTCTGGTCGCCGATTTCCTTCAAGATGCCGTTCTTCTCAAGCTCGGTGTAGGCGAAGTAGGTCTTTTCCTTGCAGTTGATCTCGTACAAGGGCGATTCGGCAATATAAACGAAGCCCTCGTTGATGAGCGTGGGCACCAGGCGATAGAGCATGGTGAGGATGAGGGTGCGGATGTGGTAACCGTCCACGTCGGCGTCGGTACAGATGATGACCTTGCTCCAGTTGAGGTTGGCCAGATCGAAGGTACCCAGGTTCTTCATGCGCTTGTCGTTAACCTCGACGCCGCAGCCGAGCACACGCAACAAGTCCATGATGATCTCGGACTTGAAGATGCGCGGATAGTCTTCCTTCAAGCAGTTCAAGATCTTACCGCGCACAGGCATGACGCCCTGGAACTCGGCATCGCGCGAGGTGCGGATGGCGCCCGCCGCCGAATCGCCCTCGACGATGTAGATCTCGCGGCGATCTTTATCCTTGGAGCGGCAGTCGATGAACTTCTGCACGCGATTTGCCATGTCGGTCTTCTGCTGCAGGTTGGTCTTGATGCTCTGACGCGTTTTTTCGGCGTTCTCGCGCGAGCGCTTGTTGATGAGCACCTGCTCCAAGATCTTGTCGGCCGCAGGCTTGTTCTCGATCAGGTAGGTTTCCAGACGCTCCTTGAAGAAGGCCGTCATCGCCTGTTGGATGAACTTGTTGTTGATAGCCTTTTTGGTCTGGTTCTCGTAAGAAGTCTGCGTGGAGAAGCAGTTGGTAACCAGCACCAGGCAGTCCTGGACGTCTTGCCATTTGATGGCCGATTCGTTTTTGTTGTACTTGCCCTGTGCCTTGATGTAGGCGTCGATAGCGCTGGTAAGCGCACTGCGGGCGGCCTTTTCGGGAGAGCCGCCGTTTTCAAGCCACGAGGAGTTGTGATAGTACTCCTGCATTTGGAAGGTACGCGAGAAGCACAGGCATGCGGTGATTTTGACGTTGTAATCGGGCAGGTCGTCGCGATCGCGACCACGACGGTCGGCCTGGATGAAGATGGGCTCGGTCAAGTACTCGGTGCCAACCTTTTCCAGCACGTAGTCTTCAATGCCCTTGGGGTAACAAAAATCTTCTTCGGTGAAGCCGTCGACGCCCTCGATGCGCAGACGGAAGGTGACGTTGGCATTGACGACCGCCTGACGGCGCATGGTCTCACGGTACCACTCGACAGGGATGTCAATGGAGGTGAAGACCTCAAGATCGGGACGCCACTTGATGGTGGTGCCGGTGCGGCCGGGTTCGTCCGTAGACTCGATTTGCAGGGCCTTCTTTTTGGCGCCTACCACCTTGCCCTTTTTGAAATGCAGCTGATACTTGGTTTCGTCACGCCAAACGGTGACATCCATGTACTCGGAAGCGTACTGGGTGGCGCAAGAACCCAGGCCGTTGGTGCCCAACGAGAAGTCGTAATCGCCGCCCTGGTTGTTGTTGTACTTGCCGCCAGCGTAAAGCTCGCAGAAAACCAATTCCCAGTTGAATCGCTTTTCCTTGGGGTTCCAATCAAGCGGGCAGCCGCGGCCGTGGTCCTCAACCTGGATAGACCCGTCGGCAAAGGCCGTCAAAGTGATGAGCTTGCCATAACCCTGGCGCGCCTCATCGACGGCATTGGACAGGATCTCAAACGCGGCATGGGAACAGCCGTCCAGACCGTCGGAGCCGAAGATGACCGCAGGTCGCAACCTAACGCGCTCTTCGTCCTTCAGCTGACGAATACTATCGTTGCCATACGAGGCCGTGCTTTTTGCCATGCTCATTCTTCCGATGCCGAGTTTGCTTGCTTTATCTACTTGCGCGAAGCCTGTCGCGCATCAGGCGCTTCAGAAGCTTTTGGCACGCAGAGGAAACGATTGCGAGCATAGAAAACAAAGCTTGAAGGCCTTCTTCCGAAGCTAAAACTCTACCACAAGATCATCCTTGCGATGCCCTTCCGGATTCAGCGACTGAGCGCATTGCCGGCGCGAAAAACACGCGGATTACGTTTGCAGCTTCAGCGCGTTCGCGTCCGAGGGCAGCAAGCTCAACCAAGGAAGCTGCGCGTCACCCTTGCAAGGAAAAAGCCGGCCTTCGATACGGGCGCGAGATTAGTCTTTAAACAGCTTTGCCATCAAGCCCGAGTTGATGCGCAGGCGCTCCGCTTTTGCGGCGTCGTCCTTGGTCCAGCGCCCAGGCTCCCCTTCAAATACATCTCCTTGAGCGCAGCCTTCAGGCATTTCGCTCAAAGGCACGTCAATAAAGCGCTCGCCATCTATCTCGAGCACTGCCATATTACCTTCGATTCGATCAACGATCGCTTGCATATAAGCCTCCTTTGAAGGGTTAAGGCTGCTGATCGCATAAACCACGTAGCCGACCGCGCCTGTTTGGATGAGATCGGTCTAGCCTTAAGGATTGCAGACCGCACAAGCCGTGTAGCCTTGGGCTTCCGCCTTCGACTTCTTCATCTTAGTTAAGTGTGAGCTGCGCTTCGTCGTACGGCAGCCCTCAAGGTGATATTTGGAGCCCGTCGGCGTGACCACGACCGTCTCGTTCGAATTGCTCGATTTACTGGAGCTCGAGCTGGCGCTTTTGCCCGAACTAGAGCTCGACTTGGCGCTGCTCGCCTTATTGCTACTCGAAGAATCGCTGGCGCTCTTAGAAGATACTTTTCCGCTCGATCCGCTGCCCGACCCGGAGGAATTCAGCTGCTGGGAGCCCGCACCCGCATTCTTACTTGCCGCAACAATCTTCCCCTTTTTCTCAACCGAGGCCTTCACCTTCGTTCCATCGGAGGTAACGGTAACGGTGCCGTCGACGTAAGTGCCGAACACCTGCGCATCAACAGAGTTCAGAGCATCCAAAACCACCTGGGTTGGATGACCATACGAGTTCTTTCCATACGAAAGCACCGCAATTTTAGGGCTGAGCTTCTTTGCAAGGCCGGCGTTGGTGCCCGATGCGCTGCCGTGATGGGACACCTTCAAAACGTCCACCGAGGCGCTGACGCATTGGCTCTCGGCTTCCACCGGCGCATCGCCTGTGAACAAAAACGTGTTCTTGCCATAGGTGAGTTTGATCACAGCGGAATAGTCGTTGTTGTTGGAATACTTCGCGGATTTTTCCGGCCACAAAAGCTCGGCCGAATAGTTTTCGCCAGAGGCGATTTTGCGACCCGCATAGCAGGTATTGATGCTTAAGCCCTGCGAATCGATCGTCTCAAGAAGATTCTGGTAGGTCTTGGTTGAACTGGTGGCCTTGGGCATCCAAACCGAAGCCACCTTGACCGAGGTGACGACCGAAGCCAATCCTCCGATATGATCGGCGTCGGGATGCGTTGCCACCAAATAGTCGATCTTTGTGCGCTTGTCCGCCTTCAAGGTTGAGACGACTGCGGACGATCCCCCGTCCGCAGTATCTATCAGCATGGTTTTGCCGTCGGGAAACTCGATAAGGCTTGCGTCACCTTGCCCAACGTCAACAAACTTAACTACTAGTTTTTCCGACTTCGTCTGCTTGCTCTGCGTCGAGCTGGAGGTTGCTTTAACCTTGGATTCGCTAGTTCCCTTGGCATCACCTTGGACGTCGGCTTGTTGCGAAGACTCATCGGCCGCCTCGTCGACGATCTCCGCTTGGGTCTCGCCCGACGAGTCGTCTGAAGAATCGTTCTCCGCACAACCCATGGTCACCGAGATAGCCGTAGCAAGCAGCAAACACATAAAGATGCCTACAAGAGCATCCTTAAGAAGCAGGGTTTTCTTGCCCCGCTTTCGCCCAAACGTCTTCTTGTGTTCAGGCTGCTTATTTTCAGCATGCTTACCTATTCCCCAAAAGCGCATGCTCCCCCCTTGCGTAATTTCAAACTTCTTTCAAATTAAATTTTACGTTAAGCACAAGCGGAACATTGCCTAAGTTCGTTTGCTAGATGGGCAGGCAAAGTCAAAACTCTTTCCTAAAAGCAAGCAAGCCCAATTTCGAACTTCGCTCTAATATGGGAATACGAAATCAATAAACGAAAAACCTGTGATCAACAAGAAGCCGTTGGCGTTTCAAAAAACAACACCTTCAGCAAACGAAAAAGCTAAATTTAGGAGAATGCGCAGATGAGAGACCATTCAAACCATATTCAATTAACACGCGAAGAAGCCGTGGAACAAACACTTGCAGCGCTAAGCTCGCAGGCAGGTGGCTTTGGTTGGAACAACATCAAAGACACTGCCACCAATAGCTCAGGCAACAAACTAATTGAGCAGGTGTCGCTAATCAAATCGGTTGGTCGCGTTGCCGCCTTTGACGTTTGCGCCCGCAGCGACATGCCCTCAAGCCTCACTTGCGCCATGGATTCCATCGCCCTCCATTGGGAAGACTTTGCAGATTTAGCCGAAGGCGAACTTCCCGATACTTCGGCTTGGGTACGTGGGCGCGATTGGGAATTCGCCAATACCGGTGTTGCCATGCCTGAAGGCTTTGATACCGCCATCGTGATCGAGCACGCCCAAGTCTCAGAAGACGAACAGCACGTCACCATAGACGCCGCGCCCTCCAAAAAGGGGGCAGGTACTCGTCCCGCAGGCTCAATCATGCGTCGTGGAGATGTTTTGGTTGCCGCGGGCACCGTAATCACGCCTGATCTTGCTGCACGCATTGGCAGCGGCAACGTTGCTCATGTAGCCGTCGCTAGGAAGCCACGGGTTGCCTTTATCCCTACCGGCAACGAACTTATAGCTCCTGGCGCCCCCTTCGACCCCGATCGCCCCGAACTCTTTACCGGGAAAGGCAAAAACTTTGAAACCAATAGCATCCTTGTTCAGGCGAAATGCGAGGCATGGGGCGGGCACTTCATCCCCTTCGATATCGTGCCGGACACGGAGGAAGATATTCGCGAGGCCATTAACCAAGCAGTAAGCATGGCCGATATCGTGGTGCTTAACGCAGGCTCGTCAAAGGGATCCGACGACTGGTCGTGCGAAGTCATGGAAGAAATGGGGCAGATGATATGTCATCAGACCAACCACGGTCCTGGGCATCATTCCAGCTTCGCAATCGTCAACGAGGTCCCCATCGTTGGAATCTCGGGCCCTTCGGCTGGCGCCTCTTTTACGCTTAATTTCTACCTTCGCCCGCTTATGCGCGCCTTCTTGGGGCTTGAACCTGAAATTGAGCGAACACCGGTTGTCTTAGCGAAAGAATTCCCCAAAGCGCACCACCATGCAAGCGGGGCAAGGCACGGTGGAGAGGTGCGCCCGAAAGAGCATCATCCCCACAAGGAAGGCGAACCCGAATTCTTCAACATCAGTTTATTGCGCGCCGAATATGCAGCCGATGGAAGGCTTGTGGCCTATCCCATCCCAGGGCGCCCCGGAACGCCAGAAAGCTACATGGCGAACATGTACTACATGAGGCCGAACGGCCCCGGGATCGAAGAACCCAAGGCTGGCGACGTCATTATGGCTGAATGGCGCTAAGCGCCCGATGGGGCAATCTGCCTAAACGCTGCGCAGGGCCTAGTTGCGATAGGCCCTGCGCTTACGCAGCACTTGAGCAAAACCAATAAACCCTGCAGCAGCAAGAACAGCAATCACGGACAGCATTGAAACAAAGTTTGAGTCGCCCGTTGATGCAATAGCGTCCTCTTCCCCACTTGCTTTATCACCCTGATCGCTCTCGTCGGAATCGACGGCATTACTGAAGTCATTTGACTCGTCATCGCTAGCCTGCTCTTCCCAGGTAGCAACAAGGGTGATATCGGAATCGAGCTGACGCGCGAAATCGTAAGCTACGCCGTCAAGCTGCCAACCTGTGAAGATATAGCCATCTTTGGTAGGAGCAGCAGGCTCGGCAACGCTTTCTCCTGCCTTAACGGACTCAAGCAGATAAATCGAATCGCCGTCTTTGAACGTCACCGTGTAGTAAGTTGCCTCATCGACCCAATGAGCCGAAAGGGTAAGGCTTTCCTCTATAGGGGTCTCTGCGGTAACGAGCCGGTCACCGTTGTACCATCCAGCAAACCTGAAGCCCTCCTTGGTGGTTTCAGGAAGAGAACCAAGACCACTGCCCTTCTTTACCTGAACCGAATCGACCTCGGTACCGCCGGCGGCATCGAAGCTGACCGTCAATAACTCGGTCCACTTTGCGTAAACCGTAGTATTGCCCGTGATAGGAACATCGAAGTCGAACTCCTCAGTACCTTGAGCGTCCTTGTACCAGCCATCAAACACAAAGCCCTTGCGCTCAGGGTCAACTTTCGGCTTCGAAGCAGCAGAGCCATACTCAACATCCTGCGAATCTATACTCCCCTCGGCACCATTTAAATCGAAGGAGACTTTACAAGTGTTTACCTCCCACTTGGCGTAAAGGGTTGTATCGCCGGTTATGCGCTCATCGAAATCGAATTCTTCGGTTGCGGCCTTGTCTTTGAACCAACCCTTGAAAGTGAAGCCCTCACGCACCGGGTCGGGCGACGGCTTTGAAGCAGACTGGCCATACTTCACCGGCTGAGAATCGACATTCCCCTCGGCACCGTTGAGATCGAAGCTCACCGTATAGGTATCAAGCTCCCACTTGGCACTAAGCACCATATCTCTAGTAACTTCTGCATCTTCCTCGACCGCAGCATCATTTTCGTCATACCAACCCATGAAGCTATGGCCCGCAAATGATGGCTCAGGCAAAGAGCCTATGCTATCGCCCTTCTTAACGGTACGAACCTCGTCCTCGTCGCCATTGCCAAACTTAAGGGTGACCGTATAGGCTTCCTCCCACTTGGCATAAACAGTCGTATCGCCAGTTATTGGCTCGTCGAAATCGAATTCCGTCGTGCAGCTTTCATCGGCATACCAAGCCTTGAAGATATGGCCCGCCCAAGTAGGATCTTCCGGCTGCTCAAGATATTCACCGTAGGTAACGGTTTTGTCTTCTACCTTAGGCCCGCCTTCACCCGTGCTGAAGCTTACCGTACAAGTAGCGCGCTCCCATTTCGCGGTAAGTGTGACGTCTTTTGTAACTTTCGTGTCAAAGTCATATTTGCTTGCACCCGAGTACCAACCAAGGAACTTATAGCCTTCCCGAGTCGGCTGCTCTGGGGCCGTAACCGTATCGCCATAGGCAACTTTCACCGATTGATTCTCGATATCAGAGCAATCGTAGTCGAAGGCAACCGTGCAAGGCTCATGGACAAGCTTTGCGTAAACCACCGTACCGTCTTCAACTTCAGTGTCGAAGTCGAATTCGTTTTTGAAATCGGCATCGGCGTACCAACCCTCGAAGGCGTAATCAGCACGTACCGGATCGCTTGGTGCTGTTACCTTATAGCCCTTGCTCGAGTCTGCGTATTTGACAGAAAGGACCGTGTCACCAGCCATGAAGGTCACTTTCCTATCCCCGGTGGATTGAGTGGAAAAGAGCGAATAAAGGGTTATGTCGTCAGTAACCGGTGTGTCGTAATACCAAACGCTGCCTTTCTTTGAAGCCGTGTCATACAAGAACCATTTGGTAAACTTCGCTTCGGTATCGCCCTCATTCACAGGGGTAGGAACACTGCTGAAATCGATTGGCTGGCCATCTTCCACCTCGATTGACTTTTCGGTCTCTTTATCCTCAAACATGTAATAAGGACTCATATTGTTAGCGACAAAAGTAACCTTGTGCTTCGAAGCCTTCTTGGGAACAGTAACGCTCACCTTGAACTCCAAAGCACCGCTATCGGTAAGCTTATAATCACTTACCTCGGTTGCGGAATACTCACCCAGGCCCTCCGTCGAACCAGCAGGGCTATATTTGTTGAACTTGACCTTGAAATCAAAATCCGGCTGGCCGTCGACGAACAGACCGCTGTCCGACAACGTGGACGCAGGGATCGAAATCGTGTAGGTGACCTTCTTGGACAGAGAATCGCCCGAGCCATCTCTTTCTTCCTCTACCGATTTGTCTTTCACATACAATGCGTATGTAGTTCCCGGGTACTCGACGAGCTTGCTCGTCGAGTCTATATAACCAAAGCTAAGCGCAGACTTGTAGACGGGCGTGTCCCCCTTCTCAGGAGCATCAGAGGACTCCAACTTGTCGTAGCTGTAAATATCGCCAAGCTCAATACCAACCTTTTGAACCGCGCAAGCATAATTAGCACGTGCAACCGTTGGCCCCTCAGCCATAAAGCTTGCCTGGCCGTCGGTTACCTCAATGGTCTTGGTCTTGCCTTTTGAAGTAACAGTCCATGAAACAAGCGTCCATTCCCGCTCGTTTCCTTCGCTATCTTTTGTCTTTTTTTCAAAATCGCTGCTCTTCAGAACAACTGCTTCACCTGGCTTTGGAGCATAAAGTCGCGTTGGCTGGGCACTATAAGCAACTACGCTATAGGCAGTGGTTTCCAAGTCGTAAAGATAAAGATAATTGCCTTCCCCAAGAATGCTGTATTTAGTGTTGTCGGAATAAATACAGTTGGGCCACAAAGAATGAAGCTTCTGGGTCACGAAATCAGCATTGGCGGTAAGCTGCCTCTTCGACAAAGAATAATCCTCAACAGTTACGCCAATGGAACTATCCGTGGTAATAGCGTTGTCTCCGCTTCCGCCGCTGATTTTCTGAGAGCCCTTAATCGACAGATTGTTATGGGCATCCTTTTCACTAATGCTGCCATCTGCAGCAAGCTCGACGATGCGGTTACCGTCGATAAGAACAGTGCCACCAAGCGTAAAAGTAGCCGAATCGGTGTTGTCGCAATACACGCCACCACCTTGGCGAGTGGCGTAATTGCCTGAAATGGTGGTATTGCTGATGCTCATTTGATTAGCAAACCAAATGGCGCCACCTGTTCCTTCCGCCGATCCAGGCTGTCCAGCATAGTTCCCATCAAACTCCGCATTGGTGATGTTCGTCGCATATTCACTCGAGCTGGAAACATGGATGGCGCCACCCTGAGAGACGGCATGATTATTGATAAATGTCGTTTTCTTGCTATCACCAAAAATCGCTATAGATGATTTAGCTTCTTTGTTGTAAATAGCACCGCCGGCAGAGGCGGAATTGCCCTCAAACGTTAAGCCGCCTTTGTTGTCGGTGGTAACAAAATTAGCTTTACAGCTCGATCCCAGCCATATAGCACCACCCTGGCTACCAGCCGAATTGTTTTTGAAAACAGTGGCCGAATCAAATACGATGGCGTTGATTTTGTCTGTTCTTGAAACAGCTATACCGCCGCCATTGCCGTTGGCCTTGTTTCCTTCAATCGTAGCTGTACCAATATGATTATTACGACTGTCTTGCACGCAAACGGAACTGCTGCTGTCGATGTACATGCCGCCACCATCGGATCCCGCCTCGTTAAACGAAAGCGTAGACGTAGACCCACGGAAAATCGGATTGGTATCCTTTGTATGCTCCCAGTGACTACCTGTGTAGATACCGCCACCGTAAGTGGCAGCCTTGTTGTAGTCAACATGGGAGTCAATGATATCCAAGCCAACATTGCAATCATCCACTATGGCTATTCCGCCGCCATATTCACCTGAAGTATTGTGGCTGACCGAGCTGTCTCCCTTAAATGAGAAATTAACGCTGTTGCTTCTTAGGACCGAGCCGTCGTCATAAATGCCACCACCAGCTTTTTTGGCGGTGTTATAGCTAATAGAGGACCCACCCTTTAGCTCTACGGTTGATTCGCTTAGATCACAATCGCTCTCACCTGGATCGATAGCCAAACCGCCGCCGTATTTTTCACTCGTATTCATCTCGATGGATGAATTGTCGAGGTAGAGATAGGCACATTTATCGATGTAGATACCGCCGCCCCAGCCTTCGGCATGGTTGTACTTAATGCTTGAATCCTTGAGGGAAACTTTACTTAGCTCCGACTGAGCTATACCTGCGCCACATCCGTGCGAGCTGTTCCAAGTGTCAGCAACATTACCTGCCACCGTCACGCGCGTTAAGCTTAGATTTGCTTCTTTCTGAACGGTAAAACCACCGCCACCCAGGCTATCGTCGCAAGCACCACCGGTGATAAGGCCACCGAAGATAGTAGAAGACGTCTCGTTTTGATCGAGCTTCCAGAAAGTCCCATCGCCGCCAAGATCAACATCTTTTCCATGATGCTCCAAAAAAGCTTCGTCATCGTTATTTTCTTCAGAGCCTACAACGTCCAAACTGGCGTTATTTCAAACGCGAACAACCTCGCCGCTTCCCTCGCCAGTAAAATTATTTGAAGAATCAGGATTGGAGATTCCGCGATTGATTGCATGGCCATGAAGATTTAGGGTGTAGTGCTTTCCGGACCCCTCGAACTTAAGAACGCCATAACCATTGGTGTTCCAGTCTTCCATAAGATCGATAGTCACATCGTTTTCTTCCATGGGGTTATGGCTGCTGGAGACCATATCGCTTACCGCATTCATGGCGTCTTCGACGCTATGGCAATAGTAGCTACGGGCATGATCGCCTTGACAGCTCACCTTGGCAACGGCACCGTCTTCTTTTTGGTCATACGCATATGCCGAAGTGGGTTGGAAAACGCATACCGAAAGCAGCACGATGCATGCTGCAATAAAAGCAAATTTATAAGCAACTAAGAACTGGTTGGCTCTAGCTTTGAAAGTCATACTTCACTGATCCTTGCCCGAATTTCAAGAGCGAGTGTTTAACCTAGAAATTTTATCATTACGGCACAAAACTTCCACAAAGAAAGCCCCGTTGCAACCATCGCTTAATAAGTTACAACGGGGCTTCGTCCATCAATGAACGGGCTTATCTACTGCTCTTTTGCGCGGCATGCAGCGTATTTATTTCCCGAATTTCCTCTTGCGATAGACAACGGTGAACACGCTTGCCAAGGCTAAAAGGGTCGCAGCCGGCAATAGGAACAGATACGCATCATCGCTCGTATTAGGGGTTTCGGCATCAGCATCGCTTTGCTGGGAATCTGAAGCTTCAGCATCAGCATTGCCTTCGTCGGAGCCGTTGTCGTTGGAGTCCGAACCCTTGCCAGAGCTACCCGAATCGTCATCGGAATCATCGGAATCGTCGCCAGAGCCACCCGGGATATCAAGCTTGAAGTAAGCAGTCATGCTGCCGTCCTTATCGGGCCCAGCCTGTGCCATCGCTTTTTCACCGTTGAAGCTGAACACCGTATCCTTCGTAAGCACTGCCTTTGAATCACCGTCCAGGGAAACAACCAGCTTCACAATATAGCTTGCACCAGCCTGAGCCTTGGTGCCAGCCTTCACCTCAGTGCCATCAGCAAGACTCCAAACAAGCTTGATCTTTTGAACATCGATATTGGCACCATCACTGCCGGCGAAAGTGACGCTCGTGCTCTTTGGCAATTCAGTGCCTTCACTTATCTGAGGCAAGTAAACGTCGGCGCTTGCCGCATTGGTAGGCTCGGTAGGTTCATCCTTGTAGGTTGCCTTTATCTTAAGATTTGCATTTGGCATGGTAAACGAAGTTTCGGGCTTTGAAGCATCGACAAAATCCAGAACCGTATCGCCTTCCACTACCCACTTATCAAAAACCTTGCCCTCTTCCGCTTCGGCAGCGCTGAGGTAGATTGTCTGACCTTCAAAGGCTTCGCTTAGCTCATTACCCTTAGCATCGGTTACCTTACCCGAAGTCACCGAAATACTGTGGCCCTCTTTGATCTCGTATCCATAAGAAGACTCATCACTTGAAAGGTCGCCAACCTTCGCATAGATAAACAGCTTGCAACTTTCACTGATTTCTATTCCGGAATCCTTATCGTATTCCTTGAATTCAAGCGAACTCGAATCCTCAACATCGGGTTTGCCGATTGCGTAGAAAAGCTTGATTTCGCTTTCGTCATACTTAGCCCAAGAAGACGGCGCTTCAATGGTAACTTTCTGCGTTCCCGCATAGGTTCCCGTATTAAGGCTTGCTTTAGGTTTATCGGAATATTCCAGCGTAAAGCTACGGCTCACCTCATGCTCGTCACCGTACAGATCTTTAAAGGTGCCCGATACCTTGAATCCGGTTGATGTAACTTCGGACTTTTCACCCCAGGTAATGTCAGCGGTATAGCTAGCAGCATTCTTCAGGTAATAAGTGATCGTGCTTGGAAGATGATTCTTGTAATCGCTTTCGGTTAAAAGCGCGACGGGGGTGAGCTCGCCTTCGTCCGCCCAACCATAAGTTGCGTCGGAGCCCACCGTTACCATGTAGCTAACAGTTGCCGTATGTTTTTCTTTGTCGACACTAAAGCTTGTAGCAGGCGTACCATTCACAAAAGCAGAGGCAGCCAGCGAGCTGCCGCCATCCTCTGAGGCAGTTTCAAGCCAGTCGAATTCGCTTCCATCCTCGGAATATTTAAAGGTAATACTTGCCTTGTAGCTGGAATCGGCTTCCACCGTTGTTGGCGCAACCCCACTGCTATCACCAACTTTTTCCCAAGAAATGCTGGAGTCATCTTTTGCGATAGCGCTTATATCGCTTTCTTCAAAGGTAGTCACACTCGCCGACGAGATATTTGACGGCAAGGCCTTGCCTATCTCCAGCGGAGCAACATTGACCGAAAGCTTACTTGCCTGAGGTTTGAAAAGGGCGCGAATCTCGTAGTCATCGCTTGGCTTGGTTACTATAATCTCGCCAGTCTGATCGTCGAGCTTTGCGCAATCAGGCAGGTTTTCAGTATCCCAGCCAACAAAGTTCCAACCCGTTGCTTCGGGAATGGAAATGGCTGCAGAGCCGTTCTCGTTGACCTTATAAGCCTGCGTGGAAATAATTTGGTCAGTGTTTTTACTATTCACGGACTTAGCCACAACCGAATGATCGGTTTCCGAAGGCTTATCGTAATCCGCCTCTATAATAAGCATGTACGTTGAGCCAAGGTCCGTGTAGGCCAAATTGGTTACCTTTGCGTCAACGGTCCCCATCTGGCCAAACGATATCTTAACGCTAACGTCTTTAGCCTCTAGGTCGTCAGATACATCCGTTCCACACGAAGCAAAGACCTCACGGCTAAGGAGCATCCAGTAGGAAACCGTTTTGCTGGTTCCCTCCTCATTATCGTCGACGATACGACAAGAGAAACCCACATCATCTGCAAGCGACTGAGCAGTCGGCTTGCCTTGTGCTCCATTTTTATCCGTCGTAGTAAACGAATTAACCGTTACGCCATCAATCTTGCCTTCTTCGGAACCGGCAAAGTCAATGTCGTCCCAGGCAGCACTTTCCCCAATAGTGAAGGAAAGCTTATCCACAAGAGCGGGATACTGAGCCACCACTTCAATATCAGAATCGGGAACGGAAATAGATGAACAGCCGTTTGAGGCAACCATTACATTCCAGGTTGAACCATCGTTTGCCGTCACGCTCCAATAAGCAGGGCTAACACCACCCTTCTTGTAGTAGCTCGCCGTAAGAACGATTACAGCGCCCGTTCCCTGAGTTTGAGTTTCAGACACCCCGTCGCCATACTTCAACGTCACAGTATGGAATGTTGCGTAATGAGCATAAGCCTGTACGCTGTTGTCCCCTATTTTTATGTTTATTTGCCCTTTTTCATCGGGATATATGCGATTGCCGCCAACAACCCACCACGCCGGCGACAAGCCTTCTGAATTCTTGTACTTTTCGTCCGCGTTGTTGAAAGACGCAGTGCTATTAGCTTGCACGGTTATCGAATCAAGCTGATCGTTGTCCTCGGTATACAGATCCAATTTTCTATCAGGAGACCCCACAACCTGATATAGGTAATCATCCTTAAGATCTAGATAGTAGGATTCACTTGTGCTGTACACGGCATCTTTATAAGAATCGCCTTCAAAATTGGAAAGCCAGCTGCTCTTTGCGATTTTGGCGTTTGCCCCTACCCACGAAACAACACCAATCTTGCTTCCCTTGGCTAGCTTGCCTCCGGAAACACACTTTTCATCAGCAGCGATGATGAGCGATTTGATGTTTATAAGGCCATCCATCTCAAAGTCGAAGTTGACCGGGGTGACTGAACTCATCTGAAGAGTGGCGTCGATGGTTAGGTTTTTTAGGAAAAGATCGCTCTCGGCATATACATCGTCGTAAATCTTCGAGTGAGCGCTGCCGTCGATATTGAAGCCGTAGTATGAGTAAATGCCCGCGCCACCACCAATCCTGGAAGAATTATCTTTAATATAAGAGTAGTCATTTAGATACAAGTGGTTGCTTGCTCCGTTGTTGAATATGCCTCCACCGTATGCTGCTGAATTTCCGCTGATATAAGATTCGTCAGCGAGCGTAACGCTTGAATCGTTGTCATTAAGGTAGATTCCTCCGCCGTCACCAGCGCCACTGCAACTATTACCGGTTATCGAGGCATGGCTTTTTAAAGAAACATCGCCCGCATCTTCAAGATAAATACCGCTACCATTAGCAGCCTTGTTACCGCTGATGGTTGCATATAAATTCAAGCTTATCTTGGTGCCGTTGTAGACGCTGTAAATAGCGCCTCCATCGTCGGGAGCCGAATTGTCAGCCATCTTGGCATTGTCGGAAAGAGTGATGGATCCACCACTACCGTTGTAGTAGATACCACCACCGTGGCTATCAATGAACCATCGTTTATAAAGGTGGTTATCGGAGATTTCAGCACTTTCCGTGAGGGAGATGCTTGTGCCGCCCTCGTCCACGTATACGCCACCGCCGTTAACAGCCCAATTCCTTATGATTTTCGCGCTATTTTTAACTGCCAGCTTCGCCTTATCATTTAGATAAACGCCGCCACCAGAACCTGCTTCGTTTTGGTTAAGTTCGCTTTTTCCTTCGATGCTGTACGAGGTGTCATCGTAGTTGTCGTAAATGGCGCCGCCTGCACTATTGGCAAAATTGCGATTGAATTCCGAGTCCACGATGGTGACCGTGCCCCTCTTGGAGTTGTAGTAAAGGCCACCGCCGTAGTTATGGGAACCGTTTTCATTGACCTTCGAATCGTCGAATTTCAAAGTGCAGTCATTGCCGTCAACATAAACGCCACCACCGGCAAGAACACCAAGGTTATTCGAGATTTCGCTTCCTTTTTTAACCACAAGCTCGCAGTTGTCCTTGCGGATATAAATACCGCCGCCGGTGCCCTCAGCGTGGTTATGAATGATTTTTGAGTTATCAAGCTCTAGATAGCAATTTTCACCATGCAAAGCAACGCCTGCTCCGTGACCATAGCTGCTATCGAATTGATCGGTAAGGTTGCCCGCCACCGTCACGTTTTTGAGGTAAGCCTTCGCGCCGTCTTCGGAAAGGGAAATAC
>CAVAUO010000001.1:0-44485 GCA_963591685.1 Escherichia coli | reverse complement strand
GAAGTACCTTCGCCAGGGTCTGAAGCAAGCGCAGCGTCAAGATATTCAGGCAAAGGAATCCAAGCAGGATGTCCATTTGGGGCCACCGCAGCATTACCTAGCTCGTAGCGCTTAAGCGTGCGTGCATCAAGCGCTGCCTGCATATGCATTGCCGCAAACTGCGGCATCCCCGCCATTGTTCGCTCAAGCTCCGTCTGCCCGGGAAGAGCGTCCTTCACGCGGGCAGCTTGGGCTGCAAATTCTTCCAATTCAAGCGAGGTTTCCCAGAGTTTGCGATATTCCCCCTCTTGGTGAGCAAGCGCAGCGTGGGGGCCGCTTTGCACCACACGCCCCTCCTTCATCACCTTAATTTGATCGGCCCAAACAAGATCTGCCAAACGATGCGAAATTACCAAAACCGTCTTATCAAAGGACATTTGCTGAATAGCTTGCACCATGATGCGTTCGCTTTCGGCATCAACATTTGCCGCAATCTCATCAAAGACATAAATGGGGGTATCACGCAAAAGAGCTCGGGCAAAACACAGGCGCTGACGCTGACCGCCAGATAGATTCCTGCCACCCGCAAGCACCAAAGAATCAAGACCGCCCAGATCAACAACGAAGTCGTCCAGGTGCGCCTTGTTAAGAGCCCACCACAATTCGCCATCGCTCGCATCCGGCTTTGCCAAGGCTAAATTCGAACGGACACTCCCCTTGAATACATGACTTTCGCAGCTCACCGTTGTTATCACGCTGCGCAAACTGGAAAGATCAAGTTCGCTCAATTCGGCGCCATTGATCTTGACGCTGCCGCTATAGCCCGCAAGCTGGCCGCTTAATAATTTGGCAACCGTAGATTTACCCGAACCCGAAGCGCCCGTTAATCCAAGCAAGGTGTTTGCATCAAGCGAAAAGCTCAAAGAATCAAGCGCCCTATGCTCACCGTAAAAGAAATCAACGCCCTTAAATTCAATGCTTGGCTTGGCGGCTAATTTTGCATTTGTTCTTGAATTTGCATTTGTACAAGCTGACGCGGATTCTACATCCAAAAAATCAAGAATGTCATCAATTGCTTCAGAAGCATTCATGCCGACATGAAAAGCAGCACCAAACTTTCGCATTGGCAAAAAGAAACCAGGAGCCGCAAGCAAAATAAACAGACTTGCCCTAAGATCCACCTGGCCAAAAGCCAACTGCAAGATGAGCACGCAATAGGCAAGCGCGATAGACGCATAGGTGCACAAATCCATCAAAATCACGTTGCCAAGTTGCATATGCAGCAACTTCATAGTTACTACGCGAAAATTTTCCGCCTCTTCTGCTAATTCTTTTTGTTTGCGTGCATCGGCCCTGAAAACTTTCAGGGTCACCATGCCAGCAAGCGCGTCTTTAAAGGAGGCAGACAAATCAAGATAGGTATCCCACTGCTCACCTGCCAAATTCTTTGCTTTGCGCATAAGCATCATGATGCTCACGGGCATTGCCGGCACGCACAGCAACAAAAGCAAGGCCACTGGCGCGTCCATTGGAAAAATGGCAATCGCCAGCACAAGAGGCGCACTTAAAGCAAAAACCAACTGAGGCACATAGCTTGAAACATAAGGAACGATGCGTGCTACACCTTCGCCCATAAGGAAGCTTAGTTTTTCTGATGATAAGGCGCGTTCGTAGTTTGGCCCCAGCTCAACCAGCTTGTAGAACAATGCTTTCAGCAAACCGCTTTGAGCAAGCTCGCCTGCTTTCTCGCATTGTCGCTGGCTGAAGGTCTGACAAGCCAGGTAAGCCGCAAGCAAAATCGCAAAGACAAACGCATAAGCAGCAAAATTCACATTTGACTGCAGAGCCGAAAGAATGCCATTTGCACTCTTCGATCCAGAATCAATGGAGACAAGCAACAGCAAAGCCTGATCTAGGGTCCAGGCAAGCAAGGTTGCCATCAAATAAAGAAAACCCACCTTCGCCACCAGAGCGCACAAACGAAGCAAGATTCCTTTTACTAAAGGAGCCACGCATTGTTTTACCTGGGCGAAAAGACGGGTTTTAATCATAGATGCTCCCTCTTCTTTAATTTAGAGCGTACTTTGCACCTTAAAATAATCCCAGGTTGGGAAGATAATTAACCGCGCCCACAAGCCAGAAGAAAATCAAAAAGACCACGGCTTGAACTACCGAGCGCAGAACCCGCTTCTTCACGCGAGACATCTGCAATTCGGGAACGCTCGTTTTGGTGCTGCGAATTTTCGTCTTGGTCCGCGCAGGCTTATCGCCTTCGGCTGGAACTTCTATCTTCTCAACCTCAATGCCCTGATCGTTCACGCATTCCTCTAGCCTTGTTAAACCCATCTGAGCAATGCAAGCAGTAGGACAAAGCGATTCACACCTGCCACAATTTATGCACTCGCCCATTTCAGGTCCCCCATTTGGCGGATAAATCGAAACAGGGCAAGCACGCTTACAGCGAGAACAGCCTACGCAAGTATCCATATGACGCTGAACACGAGCAAACGGCAGCTGAGGCAAAAGCGAGAATAGAGCGCCTAAGGGGCACAAGAACTGACAGAAGAATCTTTCCTTTAGAGCCATGCCTACAGCAATCAACAGCAATAGCATCGTGCCAACAACGGTCATCATCATCCCATTGAGGTTGATTAGCCTGCCCCAGGCAGTCCAGGGGCTATAGACATTGATCGCTTCGTTTGCGCCAGCAAAAACAGCCACCAGTACAGCCACGAGCACCAGATACTTAACGTAGCGCAACTTGGATTCAAGCTTTTCGGGAATTCGAAGTTTCTTAACTCCAAGCTTAGCCAATACGGCATGCACCAGCTGATAGACGATGTCACCAAAGGCGCCAAATCCGCAGATAAACCCGCAGAAGAAACGACCAAACACCACAACCGAAATGCACAAGCCCAAAAGCAAGGCCACAAAGCTGGTAGCTTCAATAAGCTGCCCTTTGCTGATACAAACCACCAGGTATTTCGCACCCGCAAAAGCCATCGAAAATACCTGCGGCGCCAAAACAAGAAAGACAAGCTGAATGGCAAGGCGTATCCACTTATTAAGATTTGTTGCCGCAAGCTTCTTTTTTGAGCAGCCTTTAGCAACTGCAGGTTTTGCAGCCATAGGTTTCAGAGCAGCTGATTTATCAACTGCCGGTTTTACGCTTGCCGGCTCTGAAGCGACCGAATCCGTCGATTCTGCCTTTTCGGCCTCAGATTGCGCTTTACTTAATTCATCAATCATAGCTATCACCTACTGCGCAGTGGCAAAACCTGAAAGCGACTTTTGCGCCTTAGATTCACGAGCCTTAGCGCCAATCAGATCATCCAAAGTCAGAGCGGTATCCGCCAAACCAAGCGTTGCAGTCTTGCTTGAGGCAAGCGAAGTTTTCATATCATCAGGCAAAGCATCGGCGTTTATCAGGGCATTTCTAACCGCATAGAGCAAACCATGGCTTGAATATGAGGCATTGGTTACAACGTCCAAATCAAGCGACTGCTTCGTTTTTATCTCAGGGATTTTGGCGTCCATTACGTTGTCGATATAAGGAGAGTCATCGTAGTGGCTTACCACCTGAATATCGGTAAGATAGCCTCTGCTTACCGTAACCTTAACCGTCATCATGCCGCCATACGAATAAGCCTGGCCTTCAAACGTGCCATCCTTAAGGAAGGGGCCTTGACCTTCCTGATTTTGAGAAGTCTGACTTTCCTGATTTTCGATCCCTTGAGCAGTTGCGAAGTTGTAAACAGCCAAAACAACCACAACCGCCACGCAGAAAACAATACGTGCAAGACTTTGTTTTGTTAGTGATAGATTGCGCATTTCGTCCTTCTCTCAAAATGCGTACGCGGGGCACCCTCAAGTTTCCTTAAGGGTGCCCCCGCATTTACTCGCTTATAACAGAGCTGTTTAAAGCTCCAGATCTTTACGGAGCAAGGCGTTACCCCAGCTCCGATGGCTTTGATAAACGCCCAAAGCGAATCAGCCAACCCGGAGCGGCACTAAAAACTAGGCTTTAGAGCCACCCCAAGCATTCCCAATCAACCGCGAATAGCGCCTTCGGCAATCACCTACCCAGTTTTACTCGGTAGCCTCGAACATCTTTTGACCAACATAGCTATCGCCTTCCTTGATACCAGGAAGAATCAGCCACAAAGCACTGCCGGTGTAGCGCATGTAGTCGGTCATATCGCAATCGCGGAAGCGATCCAGGAACTGATAAAAGTGCTTTTCCGGGTCGCGTGCATAGCCGCCGGTATGCATGCCGCAGTGCAGAGTGCCCGTCTTGTCGAGCTCGTGAGCGAAGTTCCAACCCCAGCGATACATTACGTAACCCGTTTCGTTGCGATATGCACGAAGGGTTGCGATGTGACTACGGGGGTCAATCAGAGGATCGCCGTTTTCGTCGGTTGCCGAAAGGTCAACTTCCGATGTTTCATCAGCACCAGCCTGACCAACAGCCGACAGAGGAATACCTTCAAGCTTAGTGCGACCGATTACGCGTTCCTGCTCATCTAGGCGTACCTCATCCCAAGAATCGATGAGCATGTCAAACGAACGCCAGCACATGTAGGTGCCGTTTTCGAAGATTTCGCCCTCGGGGTCGTCCGCATGAATCCATACGCACTCCTCGATAAGCTTGTCGTCTTCTTCGTTGCCATGCTCGGGGTTTGAAGTACCATCGCGGAAGCCGAAGAGGTCGCGCGGGGCGTGCGCAGTGCCCTCGGGCGAATACGTGCGAATGAAGCCATTCTTGGTCCAGCGGGTAGTCGCAATGCCGTATGCGATACGAGTCATATTACGCAGAGCATGGAATGCAACCTGCGGATCTTCAGCTGCGCACTTGATGAACAAGTCACCACCGCATTCATCATCATTAAGGGCGTCACCAGGGAATTTGCGCATCTTTTCAATAAGATTGTCCGGCTTGATCTTCTTCAGACCGAAACGATCCTTGCCCTTCTTTTCAAAGAAGGTAGCGCCAACGCCGAAGGTAATGGTAAGGGCATTTGCGCCCAAGTCGTAAGCTTCGCCGGTGTCCTTAGGAGCAGCGTACTTCAAAGCATCGGGCTCGTTTACCGGGTAGCCTGCGCACATGTTTTCAGCAGCCTTCGTCCACTCTTTGAACAAGCTGATGATGTCGTCGCGATTAACGCCATCAAGGATGTCGTAGGAGCAAACATATAGGTTCTGTTGCGCGTCATACATGCCTGCCTGACGCTCTCCGCGGAACTCAGTGACCATACGCTGAACGTTGCATACAACTTCACCGTCGGTATCTTCTTCAATTTGCTCGGCAGTACGGCCGTCTTTTGAGGCATTAACGCCCAAACCAGCAGCCAAAGCACCAATCACCAGGGCGCCGCCGCCAATAACGGCATCGCGACGGGTGACACTGAATTTCTTCTTAGGAGCAACATCTGCCTGCTTATTTTCCCGAGTATCCTTTGAGGCTTTTTCCTCTTTGTTTGAAGGAGACTCATCATCGGAGATAATCTCAATCTCTTCTTCAGACATAGTCTTCTCATTTCTCTTATAGTCCCAGGTAAATCCCTGGCTGCCGCAAATCAAGAAGCTGCGACACGAAACGTTTACGCAATAGTTCCTTTAAAACCACCACACGGGACAGCCCACTTTCGCACTGTCCCGCATGGCACTTTCAGGTTTTCGCCCGAAAGAATATGTTTCTGTTTGGCTAAAGCCTAGAACCAGACCTGGAAGGTTTTTACTTTAGGATGGTTGCGGTAAGGTCAGCCAGGTCGCCACGAAGAGCGTCGACCTTGTCAGACAGAGTCTTGACCTCGGAGTCGGAAAGCTCCTCGTAAGACTTGTAGGTGTCGCCGGACTTGTACTTCTCAAGCTCGGTCTGAACGTCGTCGAATGCGCTGTCGAGCTTGGTTACCAGGTCGGCATCCTTAAGCTTTGCAAGGTCCTTGACGTTGCCGTAAGCAACCTTTGCGCCCTCAACGTTTGCCCAGAAGTCATACAGGTCGGTGTGGGAGAATGCCTCTTCCTCGCCGGAAATCTTGGAGGTTGCAACCTCTTCCATCAGGTCGATTGCACCGTTGGAAACGTCAGAGAGGGAAACCGAGAAGTCCTTGGAGTAAACCAGATCGTAGAGAGCCTGGGTGTCAGCCTTCAGTTCCTTAGCAAGCTTTGCGCGCTTCTTGTCGGAGAAGCCGGAGTCGCTCCAGAGATCCTTCTCGATTGCGTGCCAACCCTTCCACTTGGACATATCGTCAAGGTCGCCAGCCTGTGCGTCCTTTTCACGAAGGTCAAGGTTGGGGTCGATGTCGCCGAAGGATTCAGCAGTAGGCTCGATGCGCTCGTAGTACATACGTGCAGTAGGATAGAGTTCCTTTGCCTTTGCGAGGTCGCCCTTGCCAGCATCCCAAACCTCAAGGAATTCGTTGGTGGCCTCAATCAGCTGACCAGCCTGGTCCTTGATGTATGCAGTGTAGTTGGTAACTGCCTTTTCGCGGAGTTCCTTCTCGTCGTCGCTGACTTCAACAGCCTCGCCGGAATCATTGACGGTGAAAGCCGTAGCACCAACAAGAGCACCAACCATGTTGGTCTTGGAAGCGGTGTAGTAGCTGCCGGGCTCAAGCTGAACGGTGAGCTCAACAGTGGTGCCAGGGGTCAGATTCTCACGCTCGGAGATGATCTGCAGCTGGTCTTCTGCCAGAATCTCAAACTCGTTGGTAGCGGTGCCGCTGTTGGTGATGTTGAAGGTTACGGTACCAGAAGGGACTTCGTTGGCAGACACCTCGCAAGAAGTGTCGGTGATCTTAACCTCAATAGGACCATCGGAGCTTCCGCCGTTGTTGTTAGCAGCACAGCCCGTCATGCCAACGCAACCAGCGCCAAGGGCAAGGGCCAAAGCTGCAGCGACAACACCGTTGCGCTTTAGGTTTGAACCAATCGTTTTTTCCATTTTTCAATTGCTCCTTTCTTGCAATTTGCACATAAGGTTATGGGCTTTGTTTGGTTTAAGAATTCGGCGCCGAAGAGCTAACTTGCGGCACCAGGCTCCTACTTGGCAGTTGCCTACTTAGCAGCAACCTCAGCTTCAGGCTTTGCACCCTCTGATGCAGCGTTTGCTCCATCAGCCGCAGCGGTAACACTTGCCACGCCGTCAGATGCCGCGCCAGCCGATGCATTGGCCGCAACTGCAGGCTGAGCTTCTTCACCAAACTTGAGCTTGCCCTTGATTTGCAGAGTGAAAAGAACCAGCGTTACCACCAAGTAGACCAGCCAAGGAACAAACATGTAAATGCTGGGTGTAAGGATGTACTGGATCTGGAAGAAGGCGTTCAGGAGCACGAACCACCAGGTGCCGGCAACAGGAGCGATCTGCGCCGCAAAGGTATAGAGATAAGTACCCTGACCAGGAATGAGGCTCGCTTCTTGCAGGTCGTTAATGCCATAGATAAGGATGCCTGCGGCAACAAAGATAAGCAGGTAACCAATGACATTGAAAAAGATGCGCAAATTGATATGAATGGCGCCCTTATATACCAGGTAGCCAATAATGATTGCCAAAATCAATCCAGCAAGAACGCCGAAGGCAGGTCCCATAATTCCGGTATTGCCGGACGACTTTACGGTTGCCCATACGAAAATCGCGGTTTCGGCGCCTTCGCGGATAACTGCGATCACGGCCATGATAATGATGCCGGTAACGGAACCAGTGGCGAACGCTTTTTCAACATCGCCCTGAGCCTCCCTCATGCGATGGGAGTTTTTGCCTGACCAGAAAATCATCCAGGTAACAAAGCAAACCGCGACAATCGATAGAACGCCGCCTAAGATTTCTTGAGTTTGGAAAGTGATGGTGTAAGGACCCCAGGTCCAATACACGCCCAAACCCAAAGGGATAGCTGCAGCAACGATTACCGCAACCCAGAGCTTAGGCAAAACATCGCGACGCTCGATCTTGTTAAGGAAGGCAACGATAATGCCCACAATAAGGGCTGCTTCCACGCCTTCGCGCAGAGCAATTAGCATATTAGGGATAAATAATTCCACGCTAGTCTTCGTCTCTTTCGTATCTAAGCCTTTAGGACAAGCGCCGCACCGATTGCATAAACGATTCCACCTAAAAAGCCTGTGCCGCGCTTGCCTGAAACATCTTTGTTAAGAAAATGTTTCGCAAATTGTCCGAGCGAAGTTTACCGCGTTTAACTTTAAAAAGATAGCCTTAGCTAACATTTTTCGAGAATTTGTTAACTGGGGCTAATTTTCAAAAAACCCAAGAACACTGGATTACGAGAATATTTTTACTAACGAAAACTGCAGCATTGGATTGAGCTAACTGAGGAAATGCCAGTTCAGCCGCAAATCGAATATCAACAAGGAAGAGCTGCCGCAGGGGCAATTATGCTGGTGACGGCGCGGTCGATCCCGCAAAAGAAGCTAGCAAGGGAAAGTGACCGTGAATTTCGCGCCGCCGCCGGGGGCGTCCCCCACCGTCACGCTTCCGCCGAGCGAGGCAACGGAATGCTTCACAATGGCCAAGCCCAGGCCCGTGCCACCCGTTTCGCGTGAATGACTGGCGTCCACGCGATAGAAACGCTCGAAGATGCGCTCGCGATATTCCTCGGGGATGCCCTTGCCCTGGTCGGACACGGTGAACACCGCCTCGTCCTTGGCCTTGCTCAGATCAACGCTCACCACGCCGCCATCGCGGTTGTAGCGCACCGCGTTGTCGATGAGGTTATATATGAGTTGCTGCGCCAAAGATTCGGCACCGTAAATAACGACGCCTTCCTCGATGCTCACGGAGAAGCTGATCCTGCGCTCCGAGGCGGTGGACTCGAGCCTCGAGATAACGCTGCGGCATACACCCGACAAATCGATGGGATCGTGACTTTGGTCGCCCTGCTCGTCCAAGCGCGACAGAGTCAAAACGTCGTCAATAAGGCCGCGCATGTGGGCAGCCTCTTTACGAATCAAAGCCGCAAAACGCGCGTTGTCCTCGGGCTTGGTGGCGCCGTATTCCATAAGCTCGGCATAGCCGCCGATCACCTGCAGGGGTGTCTTCATCTCATGGCTCACGTTGCCTGTGAACTCACGACGCGCCTCCACCGCACGCTCCAACTCGGCGTTTTGACGCTTGAGCTCGCGGCGCTGCTCGTCAACGCGATAAAGCATCGGGCGCATCTCCTCGTAGACGTCGTTGTCGAGCGGGTTGGTAAGATCCACTTCCTTAAGCGGGCGCGTGATGCGCCGGGTGAGCAGGCGCGAAAGCGCAAACGAAAGGCAGATGATGATGCCAAGGCAAATCCCCAACTGCAGCGTCATGCCGCTTAAGAAAGAGCCCATCGAGGTACGCGTTTCGGCTAGGCGAAGGACCATGCCGTCGTCCAGGCTCACCGCCGCGTACAGGGTGTCGGTGCCAATGGTCTCGGAGCGGCGCATCAAGCTCGCCGTGCCCGATTCCTGGGCTTCAACGAACTCCTCGCGCTGGGAGTGGTTTTCCATGCTGGAAGCATCTGCCCAGTTGTCGTATAGGACGGTGCCATCCTTTTGGATCAAGGTTACGCGCAGGTCCGCCAGCGGATAACCCTGCAGAGATTCCTCTATTTCTGTAGCCGATTTGCCCTTCAAAAGCTTGGCGCAAGATTCCGTCTGCGCAAGAAGAGTGCTCTCGGCCTCGTTTTCGTACGAGGAAAAGGAGGCGAAGGTGGCCGCAAGGGTCGATAAGGCCATCACCGCAAACGAGATTGCGAACAAGACGACGAAGATCTTGCCGAAAAGGGTGTTGCGGCGCAAAAACTCCATTTAAGCCTCGAAGGCTTTGATGCGATAGCCGACCCCGCGAACCGTCTGAATGTAGTCGCCCGCGCCCTCGCTTGCCTGGTTGAGCTTGCGGCGCAGGGTTTGCACATGAGCATCGACCGTGCGCGTCTCGCCCACGAACGAGGTGTTCCACACATCTTCAAGCAGCTGGGCGCGCGAAAGGGCGCGGCCCTGGTTGACCATAAGAGTATGAAGGAGCTCGAATTCCTTGGGAGTGAGGTCCAAAAGCTCGCCTGCGGACCATGCCTCGTGGGCCGATTCGTCCAAACGGACAACGCCGCATTGCAGCACCCGACCCTCAACCTGGTCGTTGAAGTTTGCGCGGCGCAAAAGCGCGTTGCAGCGGCTGACCAGCTCCATCATGCCGAAGGGCTTTGCCAAGTAGTCGTCGGCACCGGCATCAAGGCCCTGGACCTTGTCGAACTCGGTGCCCTTGGCGGTAAGCATCATGATGGGCAGCTGCGCAGTGCGACGATCGGCGCGAAGCTCGCGCAGAAGCGTCATGCCATCGGTGCCGGGCATCATGATGTCGAGCAAGATGAGGTCAGGCAGCTCGGTGGTTAGCGCAGCGCGAAATGAGGAAGCCTCGGCAAAACCCTTGGCCTCCAAGCCTGCCTGCTTGAGTGCGTAAATGGCAAGCTCGCGAACGTTAGTGTCATCTTCAACGTAGTAAATCATAGGAATAAGTTTAATGCCTTTTCAAACCAACGACCAGCCGCCAAAGCAAACGCCACGTGCGCTAGGCGAGCTTCTTCATCTTGGAAAGAAGGTAACCCTCGCGAACGCCCGACTTGGCGATTACCGCCGTGTCGATGTTGGAGGCAAGCATGATCTCGCGCGCGATAACGCAACCAGGCAGGAAGGTATGCATGCGAGCAGGGTTGATCTCGAGCATGATGCGCTGCAGAGTTGCCTCGTCGTTTTGAAAGGTGCTCATGATCAGGTTAATGTCGGCAAGCGTCAGAAGGCGCTTGCCCACGGGCTCGGCGCCCAGCTCGGCTGCGACCTTGCGCGCCATGCGCATGGTGCCGCCGATGCCGCACATCTCGTTTGCGATGGTGAGGTCGGCAGCACTTTCCTTCAGGGCTCCGCGAATGCATGCCGCGACCTTTTCAAGCTCTTCGGGGGTGGGCATAACCTCATCAACGAACTCATGCCAGGTGGAAAGCGAGCCGTAGGGCAGGCTTTGGCCGAAAACGTAGTTTTTGCCATCGATCATGGCAAGTTCGGTAGAACCTCCGCCGATATCGAAGAACAGGCCGGACTCCACGTCCACGGTCTCAAGCGCGCCGCGGACGCTCAGGCGGGCCTCCTCCTTGCCCGAGATGACCTCGATTCTGCAGCAGGTGCGGTCCTGGATCGAAGCAACCACCTCGTCGGAGTTCTTGCAGTTACGGATGGCCGCGGTGGCGAACACGAAATTGCGCTTACAGCCAACAAGCTCGGCGGTGCGCAGGAGTTTCTTCAGTGCCTTGGAGGCGGCGCGAACGCCGTCCTTGGTCATCATTCCCTCCTCAACATAGGAGGACAAGCCCACGGTTTCACGGGCATCAAGGAGCTTCTTGTAGCTGCCGTCGCCGAGCCTTACGAGATATACGCACAAACGGATTGTGTTAGAGCCCATGTCGACGATGCTCCAGATTTCGGTCTTTGCTGTCATGCAGACCCTTTCATTCTTTTCATTCTTCTTATCCATACGCGCTTAATCTATCTTGCAAACGTCCATTGAACACGAAGAATATGCAAAGAAACGGTAAAGTTCCACAGCCCGAGAGGAAGGCTCGCACTTAGGCGGGCAATAAGAAACCGCAGCCCAAAACGTAGCAGCTTGAGAAAGCATCGCCTGCGTTGCGGCCAAAGCAAGCGCGCGCCGACGCCGAGCGCCCACAAGCTTGCCGGCGCCGCCGGGTTGGACAGGCGAACAAGGCAAAGCAATGCCCCGCCCTGGGCAAAAGCACTCGGGGCGGGGCATTGAAGAAAGCTTGCGAGCTTCGAGCTTTCCGAGCCGGAAGGGGTCTACGCACGGCTCCGGCAATCCAGCTAAAGCAAATCGGCGATCTCGTAGATAAGACGCTCGGACTTTTCCCAACCAAGGCAGGCATCCGTGATGGACTTGCCGTACACACCGCCATCGACCGGCTGGTTGCCGTCCTCAATGTAGGACTCGATCATAAAGCCCTTGATCAGGCCCTTCAGGCTTTCGTTATAGGTGCTGTAGTTAAGCACTTCCTTGACGATGCGAGGCTGCTCGAAGGGATTCTTGCGCGAGTTGCTGTGGTTGCAGTCGATGACAACGGCCGGGTTGGCAAGCTCGGGATGCTCGGCGTAGTGGTCGCGCACGCGCAGGATGTCCTCGTAGTGGTAGTTGGGGCGGGCCGAGCCGTACTCGTCGGTGTAGCCGCGCATGATAACGTGCGCAAAGGGATTGCCCTGAGAATGCGCCGCCCAGCCACGGTAGATGAAATCGTGTTGCGACTGCGCCGCAACCACGCTGTTCAACGTGACGTTAAGGTCGCCCGACGTGGGATTCTTCATGCCAACGGGAACCTCGATGCCGCTTGAAACCAGGCGATGCTCCTGATTTTCCACCGAGCGTGCGCCCACGGCAACATAGCCCAGCAAGTCGTCAAGATACTTGTAGTTTTGCGGGTAGAGCATCTCATCAGCGCAGGTGAATCCCGTTTCCGCCACGGCACGCATGTGCAACTCGCGCACGGCGATGATGCCCGCGAAAGCATCGGGCTTGCCTGTGGGGTCGGGCTGATGGACCAAACCCTTGTAGCCTTTGCCCGTGGTGCGCGGCTTGTTGGTGTAGATGCGCGGGACGATCATGATCCTGTCTTTGACCTTTTCCTGTACTGGGACAAGGCGGCTCAGGTAATCCATGACGCTGTCTTCATTGTCGGCGGAACAGGGACCGATGATCAAAACGATGCGCGGGTCCTCGCCGGTAAAAATGCGCTCCAGCTCGGCGCGGCGCTTCTCGATGGTCTCAGCCATTTCGTGAGTAAGCGGATACATCTCCTTGGTTTCCATGGGGATGGGCAGCTTACGGTCGAAAATCATATTCATAACGGGCTCTTTCTATCATGTAGTGTGATAGGTATATCACATTTTGGGATAACCACTTACGAGAAAACGGCACGCACGCATAAGATTACCCGCGCTTTACATGACGCGCGCATAAGGCCAACTCAAGTTCACGCGAGTCTAGCAAAATTCATTTAAGCTCTCTTGCGCAAGCCTGCCTACGTACTTAGCTACACTTATGCAAAACGAAAGGTTTGCAATGAAGAAAACAACGCTGGGATACCTTGAACATGATGGCCGTTGGCTCATGATGCTGCGCAACAAGAAGGAAAACGACCAGAGCGAAGGCAAATGGCTGGGCGTAGGCGGCAAGTTCCTGCCCGGCGAAGATGCGCTCGAGTGCTTCACGCGCGAAGTGCGCGAGGAAACGGGCTTTGCCCTTGAGGCAGCGCATTTCCATGGCGTGGTGCACTTCATCTCCGACACCTGGGAAGACGAGGATATGTACCTCTACACTTCCACCGAGTTCAGCTGGACCGACCCTTCGTCGGGCAAGGCTTGCTTTTCTCACGAACAGGAGCCTCCCCTGCCCGAATGCAACGAGGGCACGCTTCATTGGATCCCGAAAGATAAGGTGCTTGATTTGAACCTTTGGGAAGGCGATCACCTGTTCCTCGAACGCCTGCTTGGCGAAAGCGATTTCGGCGAACTCACCGTTCGCTACGAAGGCGACACCTTGGTGAGCTTTGGCTAAGGGCGTTTCCTGCTCGAGGGTTCCCACATCTAGCAACACAAAACGGGCGAAGCCGATGGAGGCCTCGCCCGTTCGTTTGTTTATGGAAGCTTGGTGGCTAAAGCGCCTAGCCGCCGAAAATCGCGAGCAGGAAGCCTGCCGCAACGGCCGAGCCGATAACGCCCGCGACATTGGGGCCCATAGCATGCATGAGCAGGAAGTTCTGCGGGTTGGCTTTTTGGCCTTCCACCTGCGACACGCGTGCCGCCATGGGAACCGCCGAAACGCCGGCCGAACCGATAAGCGGATTGATCTTGCCGCCGGAAAGAACGCACATGAGCTTGCCGATGAGCAGGCCGCCGATGGTGGCCATGCAGAATGCCAGCAAGCCAAGAACAACGATCATCAAGGTCTCAACGGTAAGGAAGCGGCTGTACAGAGCCGTGCCACCAACCGAGATGGACAAGAAGATGGTGACGATGTTCATCAACGCGTTCTGCGCGGTGTCGGAAAGACGATCGGTAACGCCGCACTCGCGGAAGAGGTTGCCCAGCATCAAGCAGCCAAGCAAAGGCGCAACGGAAGGCAGAAGCAAGCAGACGAACAGGGTAACCACGATGGGGAAGATGATCTTTTCC
Organism: Escherichia coli; assembly: GCA_963591685.1. Taxonomy (GTDB): domain Bacteria; phylum Actinomycetota; class Coriobacteriia; order Coriobacteriales; family Eggerthellaceae; genus Anaerotardibacter. Next base: position 30,295 of record CAVAUO010000001.1, on the reverse strand, counting down.
TTCTTGGAAACCGTGCGCAGCTGCTCCATCTTGATCTTGCGCTCCTTCTCGGTGGTCAGAAGACGCATCAGAGGGGGCTGGATCAAGGGGATCAGAGCCATGTAGGAGTAAGCGGCAATCGCGATAGCAGCCAAGTACTCAGGCGCCAGCTGCGAGGTAAGCCAAATTGCCGTCGGGCCGTCGGCGCCACCGATAATGCCGATGGAAGCGGCAACATTGGGAGCAAAACCCATAGCACCGGCCAGCAGGAAGGCACCGAAGATGCCCAGCTGAGCGGCAGCGCCCAAAAACAGGCACTTGGGGTTTGCGAGCAAGGGGCCGAAGTCGGTCATGGCACCAACGCCCAGGAAGATGAGCGAAGGATACAGGCCGGTTTTAACACCCAAGTACAAAACGTCGAGGATGCCGCCTTCGTGGAAGATCTCGGTGACGTTGACCGTGCCGGCGATGTAGCCATCCCACAGCTCGGGGTGATACATGCCGCCACCGGGGATGTTGGCCAAAAGCATACCGAAGGCGATGCCGCACAGGAGCAAAGGCTCAAATTTCTTGGCAATGCCCAGGTACAGAAGGAAGCAGGACAAAAGGAGCATGATGAGCTGACGGATGTCGCCGCCCATCAGGAAGAAACCCGAAGTCTCCCAGAGCCTTTGAAGAATCTCTACTACGCTATCCACTTATGCCCCTTAGATGGTCATAAGGGTTTCGCCTGTTTCAACAGACTGACCCACGCTGACGATGACGGACTTGACGGTGCCGGCGCAAGGAGCGTTGACCTCGACGTTCATCTTCATGGCCTCAACGATGGCGACGACGTCGCCCTCGGCCACGGAGTCGCCGACCTTGACGTTCAGGGAAACGACGCTGGCGGGCATGGGCGAGGTGACGGGAGTGCCGGCACCTGCTGCAGCGGCGGCCGCAGGGGAAGGAGCGGGGGCAGCAGGCGCGGCAGCGGCGGGAGCTGCTGCAGGCGCAGGGGCAGCCGCGGGTGCGGGAGCTGCTGCAACCTCGGGGGCCTTTGCCTCGTACTCGTCAAGAATCATGGCCGAGCCCTGCTCGACCTCGACCTCATAGGTCTTGCCCTTAAGCGTGATTACGTACTTCATTTAACCTCCTTGATGGAGATGAACCTAAGTTCATTCAGTGGTTTGCCCAGCTCGTCGGCGACGATGGCCATAAGCATCGCAGCGTCGCGAGGGTCGGTGTTGTACAACTTGATATCGCCGGCGGAACCCGGTGCCAAGGGGGCAGCGGGAGCAGCGGCAGCGCCTTCCGCATCTTCTGGGGCGTCGCTGGCAGCAGCCTCGGCGGCGGCTTCTTTGACGGGGGCCTCAGCCTTGGGCTTGCGCGGCACCAAGATAAAGGTAAGAACCTTGATGAACAGGATCAGAACGGCAAGGACGCAGAAAACGATGGCGATGCCCAACACCGAGTAGAACAGGTAATCACCCATTCCCATGGTCATCGCGGTATTAACTCCGTTCATTACTCAACCGCCCTAATGCTGTAGGAGACGCGCTTCTCCTCCTGCTCCTGGCGAGCGGCGAAGAATGCCTCGGCAACCTGAGGGAAGGCGATGTAGGAAAGGACGTCCTCCTCGCAGCGAGCGCGGTCGCCCAGCTCGGCCTCGGCCTTCTCGTAGGTGTCGGTGGGAAGCGTGTCGGCATAGCGGCCGGTAAGGGGCTGCTCGTCGCCCAGGACCTTCTTCAGGATCTCGGGATCGATGGGAGCGGGAGTTTTGCCGTATTCGCCACGGCAGTAGCCCTTGACCTCGTTGGAGACGTTCTTGTAACGCTCGCCCACGAGCACGTTGTTGACGGCCTGGTTGCCGACGATCTGCGACGTGGGAGTAACCAGCGGAGGATAACCGAGGTCGGCGCGCACGCGAGGAACTTCTTTCAAAGCCTCGTCGTACTTATCCAGCGCGTTCATCATCTTGAGCTGGGACAGCAGGTTGGAGAGCATGCCGCCGGGGACCTGATGGTCCAGGCACTGGGTGTCGGTGGTAAGGGAAATGGGGTTCAGCGTGCCATCTTCGATGTACTCGTTGCGGATGGGCTTGAAGTAATCGGCGATCTCGAACAGGAGCTTCTCGTCAAGGCCGGTATCGAAACCGAGCTCGCGAAGCGCGATGGCCAGGGTTTCGGTTGCAGGCTGGGAGGTGCCGCCCGAGAAAGGCGAGATTGCGGTGTCGATAACGTCGACGCCGGCCTCGGCAGCCTTCAAGTAGGTCATAAAAGCGGTGCCGGTGGTGGAGTGGGTGTGGACGACCAAGGGCAGATCCACGGAATCCTTGATGGCGGAGACGAGCTCGTAGGCGTTGGCCGGGGTCATGATGCCCGCCATGTCCTTGATGCAGATGGTGGAAACGCCCATCTTCTCAAGCTCCTTGGCCATCTTCACATAAGCGTCGCGCGTGTGCACGGGGCTGGTGGTGTAGGAGATGGTGCCCGAAGCCATGGCGCCGGCCTCCAGCGCGGCCTCGATGGCGACCTTGAGGTTGGTGAGGTCGTTCAAAGCGTCGAAGATACGGATAATATCGATACCGTTGCGAACAGACGCTTTGACGAAGCGGCGAACGACATCGTCGGAATAGTGCTTGTATCCCAGGATGTTCTGACCGCGCAGGAGCATCTGCAGCTTGGTATTAGGTGCGGCGGCGCGGAGTTTGCGCAGGCGCTCCCAGGGATCCTCGTTCAAGTAGCGAAGGCAGACGTCGAACGTTGCGCCGCCCCAGCACTCGAGAGAATAGTAGCCCGCCTTATCAAGCTTATCCATGATTGGAGCCATCTTGTCGTAAGACAACCTGGTTGCGATAAGGCTCTGACCGGCATCACGCAAAACCGTTTCGGTGAATCCGATCTTTTGATTGGACATGTGAACCTCCAATAAAATCTTATCTTGGGGCGTGAACGAACCCCCAAAAGTCTGACTTTCCAATTCTACTTGCCCATAGCGCTATATGTAAGGAAAACGCAAAATTTAGGGCTCAAATTGAAGGAATACTCGATGAACTGACGCCAAATTGAGTCGTTTTCGGGCGTTAACGCGTTCATGTTGCACTGGGTGGGTCCTCGGCAATCACTGGGCGCGTCCTCGGTGATGGCGCTCGTACAGTCGGACGCTTGCCAATGAAGGAACGAACGCAGGGCATTGGTCCAGCAAAGGAGCCTGTGCGGCTAAGCGCTCAAGAATGAAGGAACGAACCCTGGAGCATTGGTTCAGCAAAACTTATGGACGATGCATTAATCGGCTCCCCCATCGCGCGCCAAGGCTCTATCATCGAAACACTGACGAAACATTACGCCCTCAACAAGGGCTTATTGAATGAGGGACACTCGCCCCTCATCGCAACGGCAAGATCCCAAGGCAAACTAGGTAGGCATCATGACCGAGCACAACGACGAGCAAGGCGCCTGGAGCGCATCAAGCAACCGCCCACGTCCGCGCATCAACATCGCGGATCCTCTTCAACCCGCGCAGCCCCAGGGTGCACACCCGGAGGCGGACGGGCAAGGTTCGCAGACGCAAAGCAGCCGCGTGCAAGCTATGGGCCAGGAAGCTACGCGCCAAGCACGGGCTCAGGCTGAGGCTCGAGCGCAGGCGCAGGCCCAAGCGGCCTATCGCCAAGCAGTCGGCCAGCAAATACCTGGGCGGCAATCGCGAACAGGCTACCAGCAGACCCAGGTAGCTCACGCACAACAGACCCACCAGCAGACCCAAGCCACACGCGCGCAGCAGGCCTATCAACAGCAGGTTCAGCCTGCAAACGCGCAGCAAGCACAGCACCAGGGTTCCTATCCTAACCAGGGCAACGTGCAAGCTGCACCTCGCCAATACAAGCAAGCACCAGCCCCCAAGAAGCGCCGCGCGCCCAAAGTGATTGCCGCTCTTGCCATCGTGCTGGTGGTAGCTGGCGCCGCCGCCGGCGGTGGTTGGTGGTGGTACAACAACCATGCAGTTGAAGTGACGCTCAACGGCACCACGACGACCATCGAGGGAAGTCAGCGCAGCATCCAGGGCCTCATCGACGCCGACACCGTTACCCCCACCGCTGGCAATCACCTGGCAATCGACGGCAGCGTCATCCAGCAAGGAGGAGGCAACGCTGCCACCGTCAAGCTGAACAACGCCGAAACCAGCGACTTCTCTAAGCTGTTGATGGACGGGGACGATATCGAGGTAACCAACGGCACCGACACCACCGAGGAGTACACCGAGGAAACCAAGGAGACCAAACCCGCCAAGGCGAGCGTCAAGGTCACGGGCACGGGCGCCATCCACAAGGTAAGCGCCCCCAGCAAGGAAACCGTCAAGGTGCTCACCGGCAAAGAGTCCGGCAAGACGAAGACCGAGGTGGTCAAGAAATCGAGCGGCCTTACCGTCACTAAATGCAACGCTTCCAATAGCAAAAAGGTCATTGCGCTCACCTTCGATGACGGCCCCTGGCCCACCACCACCGACGAGATCCTCGACATCTTGGCCGAAAACGACGCCAAGGCGACCTTCTTCACCATCGGCAAACAGATTGCCAGCCATACCTCCAGCGTGAAGCGCATGAAGGAAGCCGGCCACCAGATTTGCACGCACACCTACGACCACGCGTCGGGTTCCGGCCGCGGAGTCAACATCACCTACATGTCCGCTTCCGAGCAAAGGAAGGAAATCAAGAAGGGCTACGAAGCCATCAAGGCCGTCACCGGCGAGGACGCGAGCACCGTGGTGCGTCTGCCCGGCGGCAATGTAAACGAGGAAACCTACAGCAATCTTTCCAACCTGATCAGTGCCGAGATCAACTGGAACGTCGACACCGAAGACTGGAGCCGCCCCGGCGTCGATGCCATCTACAACCGCATCGTCAACGCCAGCTCGGGCAACATCATCCTCATGCATGACGGCGGCGGCGACCGCTCGCAAACCGTTGCCGCGCTCAAAAAGGCGCTCCCCGTCCTTAAGGAGAAGGGTTATTCCTTCGTCACCATCGATGAACTGCTGAAAGATAATCAGTAGCCAATGTTACAAGGGGCAGGCTCGAACTAAAGCTTCCTCCTTCAGCGTTGAGCCAGTTGGGGATTGGAATAGTTGGCGGCGCAGCGGCAAACCGCACGCCGAGCGCAGGACGCCAAGCACGAGTGCCCTGAGCCCACGAACGTGCCCCAATAAACCAGAGGCGTTCCGAAGAACTTGTGTCTTTCATCGAATTCAGAGCTTGCCATATTCAATTAAGGCTCAATACGGTTTACAGTGTTGCTTCACATAAAACCAAAACGAATTGAAGCCAGGCCGCAAAGCCGGCTTCATTCGCTTTCAAGGAGTACAAAGGGAGCAACCATGCGCGAGTTTTCAAAGTCTTCAAAGCTGGACAACGTCCTCTACGACGTCCGCGGCCCCGTCGTCGACGAAGCAGCCCGCATGGAGGAAGCCGGCGCGCATGTGCTGAAGCTCAACATCGGCAACCCCGCCCCCTTCGGCTTTCGCACCCCCGACGAAGTGATTTACGACATGTCGCGCCAGCTCACCGAGTGCGAGGGCTACTCCAACGCGAAGGGCCTGTATTCGGCGCGCAAAGCCATCATGCAGTATTCGCAGATCAAAAACATCCCCAACGTCACCATCGAGGATGTGTACACCGGCAACGGCGTGAGCGAGCTTATCAACCTGTCGATGTCGGCCCTGCTGGACAACGGCGACGAAGTGCTCATCCCCAGCCCCGACTACCCTTTATGGACGGCCTGTGCAACGCTTGCAGGCGGGCATCCTGTTCATTACATCTGCGACGAACAGGCCGAGTGGTACCCCGACATCGATGACATCAAGAAGAAGATCACCGATCGCACCAAGGCCATCGTCATCATCAACCCCAACAACCCCACGGGCGCTCTGTACCCGCGCGAGGTGCTGCAGGAGATTGTGGACGTTGCACGCGAGCATGAGCTGATCATCTTCTCGGACGAGATTTACGATCGCCTGGTGTTCGACGATGCCGAGCACGTTTCCATCGCCAGCCTAGCGCCCGACCTGTTCTGCGTTACCTTCAGCGGACTTTCGAAGTCGCATATGATCGCGGGATACCGCATCGGCTGGATGATCCTGTCGGGCAACAAACGCATTGCCAAGGATTACATCGAGGGCATCAACATGCTCTCCAACATGCGCCTTTGCTCCAACGTGCCCGCGCAGTCCATCGTGCAAACCGCGCTTTGGGGACATCAGTCAGTTGAAGATTACGTAAAGCCCGGCGGACGCGTGTTCAATCAGCGCGAGTTCATTTACGAGCGTCTGAATGCTATCGATGGCATCAGCTGCGTGAAGCCCAAGGCGGCTTTCTACGCCTTCCCACGCATCGACACGAAGAAGTTCGGCATCACCAACGACGAGCAGTTCGCCCTCGATCTGCTTAAAGAAAAGAAGATTCTGCTTATTCACGGCGGCGGCTTCAACTGGCACGAACCCGACCACTTCCGCGTGGTGTACCTCCCCCGTCGCGCCGTGCTCGGCGAAGCCATGGACAAGCTTGCAGACTTCCTGGAGCACTACCACCAGTAAGGCCGAGGCCGTTGCGGGTCAGGCAAGGAGGGTGCGGGGGTTGCGACGTTGGCTGCTGGCTTTTCGCGAAGGTTGATTAAGGCCCGTCACAAGCGCCGGACGTTCCGCTGTTCAAGAAGGGCAGCCCGCATAGACACCGGCACTCGCCACGCGAGCAATCCGAGATAGTAACAAAAAAGGAACCCTAAAGGGTTCCTTTTTTAGTAGCAAATTGGCTGTTGAACCAAATTCGAGCATATGCGCTCTTTAGCCGATGTGTGTTTCTTTGGCCGGCGCGCTTCCTTGCTCAGTGCGCTCCCTTACTCGGCCTTGCGACGACGAGCCGCGATAGCGAGGGCTGCAGAGCCCAAGGCAGCGAAGCCGAGGGCAGCAACACCAGCGTCACCGGTTTCGGGGCTGGACTTGGAATCCGAGCTGGAGCTGCTGGAGCTGGACTCATCGGCTTCCTCGATCTCGATAGGATCGGAAGTGGCCTCGTCGGTGTCGACCTTCTTCCAAAGGGCAACCGCCTTAACGTCATGCTCGATCACGGTCTCGGCGGAAAGCTTGTAGTCATCGGAATAATTACCGTTCAAATACCAGCCAAGGAACCCATACTTCGCAATCTCCTTGCCTGCAGGCAACTCGCCCACGGCCTCCCCTTCTTCAAGGCCGCGCACTTCAACGGTCTTGTCTTGGGAAACGAACTCAACATGGTAGATCGCCTTGATGGTAGCGTCGCCATCCTCGACTTCCTCGTCCATCTTCTTGTAGCACTCGCGCGCGTTCGTTTCGTCGCGGAAGTAAACCGTGAACTTGAATTTCTCGCCCTCGAAAGTGGTGCTGGTGGACACTACCCAGCTAGCCTGGGCTTTAGCCTTGGCGACATCAACGACCTCGAAGCGACCATCCTCGCGCTCAAGGAAGGTTTTGCCGTCGGCAACCGCCCAAACGTTCTCCCAGTTTTCAAATATGCCGCCGTTGATCTTGAACTTGGCAAGAGCGGTGCTGACATCGTTTGAGGAGCACATGCCGCTGAACTCGCCACCGTTAATATCGACAGAGCCCTGCTCCTCCAGATCCTTGATATACAGGAAGTTGCTATCCGCGCTTGAGAAAGTACCGTCATCGATGATGACCGTGGCGGAACCGCTGGCGATAAGCGTTTCCGTTTCGCTCTTGCCAACAAAGCCCTTGCCGATGGTCACCTTGCCCGCGTTCGCTACAACTGCGTTGTCGACGTCCTGAATGTTAAGGCCTTCAAGAGTCACATCCGCACCGGCATCCGTTACGAAGACTCCATCCGAATCTTCATCCTTGCTGGAAATGGTGCCGTTTTTGACCGTGAGCTTTGCAGGGCCATTTACCGCGATAACAGCCTCGGAATCCTTTGCAGATATCGTCTTGCCGTTAAGATCGAGCGTGAAGTCGCCCTTGTTCACGGTGACATTTGCCTCAAGGTCTTTAAGGAGTTTAATCTCGCTTACTTTAGCGGAGCCGTCTTCGATGGCGTCCACCGCGGCCTGCAGGGTAGTGAACTTCTTGTCGCCTACCTGAGCAACGTAGTCAGTCCAGGCTGCAGTGAAAGTGCTTGCTTCGTACAAATTAGTATCGAATTTGTACTGATTGCCATCGGAATCCTTCCAATGGTCGAACAAGCCATCATCACTCTGAGGGTCTTCAACCTCACCCTTGACGGCGGGAGTTCCGTAGAAAACCTTCTGAGTCTGGGAAGAAGGCGTGGCGCCGTCGGCCTTGAAGGTCACATCAAGCCAGGCGCTCTGAACATCCGAGCAGTCACCATAGGTATCCTTGAATTTCTTGGCTTCATCTTCAGTAGCGAAATAGACAAGATAGCTGTCCTTGTATGTAAGAAAGCAAGTGGCCTTTTCCTTGATCGAGCTTATCGCCTTCACCTCGAAGCTGCCCTTGTCATCGCAGATAATGCCGTAGCTGCTGGTGCAGATGCCCTCAGGGAACGTAGAATAAGTGCCACCATAGAGATAGAAACGAGTGTTATTTCCAGACGTGATGAGATCGCCCGTGAAAGTGCCGGCGTAGACTTCGAATGAGCCCTTGCTAGAGCTGCGCAAAACGCTAGCCGTGCTGGAGTTGGATGTTGCAGTGTACTCTCCGTCACCCTCAATAGTAATGTACCCGTTTTCGGCATCGATGCACTGATGGTCAACGGAGCTTGCGTTCACGCCGTTCAGCTTAACGCTCGGGGCGGTCCCTCCTGTGGAGTCAACGCGCACGGCCGCATTCGACACGTTCGTCTGAGTAAGAGTGCCATTCGAAACAGTAACCTTGGTGCCGCTGGTTCCAATCACGCCGATGCATGAATGATCCGCGCTGTTGGAGATCGTCTTGCCGTTCAGATCGATGGTGACATCACCGGAAATAACCTTAACGTTGATACCGGTGCATTTATCGGTATCCAACTGGTAATCGCCCACGTCTGAGACGTTATAAACCCCATCCTCAAGGTCTGCGTCGGCGATCTTGACGGTGCTCGCATGAGCAAGGGCGGGCAAAGCCAGAAGAGCTGCCGCAAAAACCGCGGTTGCCAAAACCATAAGCCTTTTCTTAATAGCCAAAACAAGTCCCCTTTATTTACGGACAAAGAATGCGAGCTGCAGATACTCTTGCTCGGTGGCAGGTGTTTCCCTACGATGCGCAAGCCTTGAGCGATCGCATGCACTCTTCGCCTAATTTATTCAGCTTTAATCTGACTCATTCTAACCCAATGAAACGACGATTTACCCGATGTTAATCAATAAGGAGAGAGCAGGGCAAGGCTTTACATTTCTGCCGAAGAGGAAGCGGCGGCCGGGGTTCCTGAAGGGTACCGCTCTGAAAACCAAAAAGAGGGCTTCGTCAGAAGCCCGCATAAAAATGCTGAAACAGTGAGCGCATGAGAAAAGGCAGTCCTTGCGGACTGCCTTTTCGAACAGCGCAACAGGCGGCGCCCGCAAGGGGCCGCGTCCGCCGCACATCAGCTTGCGGCCTCATACGGCCCTCGGCCTATTTGGCCAAACCAACTTCCTCAAGGTAGGCGCGCAGGTCGTCGTCCCAATTGGGGAGCTGAGCACCGTACATCTCGAGCATCAAGCTCTCGAGCTCGATCTTCTCGGCGGTGACAAGGTCGGTTGCGGGCTCCAGGAACTTGCCCTTGTCGAAGCCGCAAATCTCCATGACCTTAGCCGCAAAATCGTAACGACTCACGCAGCCCTGGCTGGTGATGTGGAACACGCCCGTGCCGCCGTTCTGGATAAGGCGATCAAGGAAGCTCACGTACATCGAGACCGAGGTGGGCGATGCGAACTGGTCGGTACGCGCCTTATACACCTTGCCCGCGTTAACTGCATCGAGGATATCCATCAGGATACCGCCGTTGACGCTGTAGAGCCACGAGGAGCGAACAATCGCATGCTCGGGAGTGGTGTCGCGCACCATGGTCTCTCCCGCGCGCTTGGACTTGCCGTACGCGCATTCGGGATGCGGGTTGTCGAACTCGTTGACGGGCTCGTGCAGGCGGGGCGGGAACACGTCGTCGGTGGAAACCTGGATCACCAGCGCACCGACGGAGTTGGCCGCAAGCGCGACGTTGCGCGCGCCCAGAGCGTTGGTCTCGTAAGCACGGATGCGATTGCCCAAGCCCGTAACCGAGCGGGGGATACCCGCACAGTTGATAACCACATCGGGCTGTGCTTCCTGCGCGAACAGGACCAGGCGGTCGGGATCGCACACGGTAACTTCTTTATCGGTACCCACCACGTTATAGCCAAGATCGGCGAAGCGGGTCATGAACTCGGAGCCAAGAAAGCCCTTGGACCCGGTGATCCAGATAGTCTTTTTGTCACTCATTTCAAACCTCTATCGTTTGGAAGATGATTCGATGCGCGGCCCTAGGGCAACGCATAACTTGGACGGACTGCGCAACCATGAGGCAACGCAAACTTGAGCAGGCTGCGCCGCTAAGCCGCCTTAGCCTCGATGCCGCCGGTGCCCTCACCGTCGCCCTTGGACTTGCCGCGGAAAATCTGGAATGCGAAAACGCAGGCGATCAAAGCGAAACCGATCAGATTGCTACCCACCGAGGTAATGGATGCCAAGTCGGAGATGGGAAGCATCACACAGATACCCGCCACGATCATGATCGCGCGCACAAACACGTTGATGCGACCGCTGAAGTAACCGCAGATGCCCGCCGCAACACCGAACAGGCCGAACAGCGCCATGAAAACATTGATGCCGTTAAGCCAGATGGGCAGCGGATCGCCCTGCATGATCATCGAAGGATAGAAGGCGAAGATAAAGGGCACGATGTAGGCCGCGATGGCCAAGCGCGATGCATTGAAGGCGGTGCGCATGGCGTCGGACTTCGCGATGGCCGACGCCGCGAAGGCCGCTAGCGCAACCGGCGGCGTGATGTCTGCCAGGATACCGAAGTAGAACACGAAGAAGTGAGCGCAAACCAGCGGCACGCCGAGCTGCATCAGGATGGGCGCGCAGGTTGCAGCCATGATGCAGTAGTTTGCCGTGGTGGGAACGCCCATGCCCAGAACGATGCAGCAAAGCATGGTAAGGATGAGGCCGATGATCAGCACATCGCCGGAAGCCATGACGATAACGTTGATCAGCGTGGAGGCAAGACCGGTGATGGTGATGCAACCGGCGATCATACCCGCCATAGCGCAGGCAACGGCAACCGAGATGGAGTTCTTCGCACCCGCGGCGAAAGCGTCGCAGCAGGTCCACAGCGCGGTCTTGGTGGATTCCACAAAGACGCTCGCGAAGCTTTGGCCATCAGCGCGGTTTTCCCAGTTGGTCTGGATGAAGTGGATGTAACCGATGACGAAGGCGGCGAAAATCGAGATCGCAGCCGACACGGCCATCGTGAAGACGTTGGCGGCAACCAGGTAAACCAGCAGCACCAGAGGAATGATGAGATAGCAGTTAAGGCCAAGCCAGCTCCACTTGGGAAGAAGCTCGCGGGGGATGCCCTTCAGGCCCATCTTCTTGGCCTCAAGATGTACCGAGAAGAAGATGCCGGCGAAGAAGAGCAGCGCGGGAATGATGGCGATGGTGGCAACCTCGATGTAGGGAATGCCCATGTACTCGGCCATAAGGAAGGCTGCGGCGCCCATGATGGGAGGCATGATCTGGCCGCCCGTGGACGACGCAGACTCAACAGCGCCGGCGAACTCGGGACGGTAGCCCGTCTTCTTCATCATCGGGATGGTGACGGTACCGGTGGTAACGGTGTTGCCCACCGAGGAGCCGGAAACCATGCCGCACAGAGCCGAGGAGATGACGGAGACCTTTGCAGCGCCGCCCGAGGACCATCCTGCCAGGCGGTTGGCGAACGAGATGAAGAAGTTCGCGATGCCGGTGCGCTCAAGGAAGGCGCCGAAGATGATGAACAGGACGATGTAGGTGTAACACACGTTGGTAGGCGTGCCCAAGATGCCGCTTGAGGTGTAGAAGAGCTTCTGCACGATGTTGGAAACGGAATTCACGATGTCGGCGCTGCGGCCCATCTGGAACGAAAGCGCGTACACCAAAAGTGCGGTAACCACCAACAAGATGGGCAGGCCCACGCAGCGGCGGCACAGCTCGAACACCGTGGCGATGCCGATGACGCCCAGAACAACCTCCAGCGCACCGATGCGCGTGCCCATAAGCAGGATCTCTTTGCAGTTGAGCGAGAAATAGAAGAAGGCCGCGGCGCCCGCCAGCATGATGACGATGTCATACCAGGGTATGTGGTTGGGCTTAAGGTTGGTTTTGCGCGCGGGATACATCAGGTAGCCAACGATGATGACGAAGGCCACGAAGCGAGCCAAGCGAGCCTCGGCCTGATCGGTCGAGAACAAAGTCATGTACAGACACCATACGGAAAATACGATCATGACCGCCGTAATGATGACCTTAGGGATGCCTTCCCAAATGCGCGTGTTCGACTCCTGGTCGTACTTGCGCATGATCTCGTCGGCATCGAGCTCGGCATCTGCAGCCTTGACCTCGGTGGTTTCCTTGGATTTGAACAAAGCCATGTTTCCCCCTTCCCTACTCGGAATCCTTGGTATTCACCTTGATGCCCTGCTCGGCGAAGTACTTGGCAGCACCCGCATGATAGGGAACCGTGGTGATCGAGGAAGCGGTTTCAAGGTTGACCTCGGAATACTTGTCGTGAGCATCGGGCTGGGCCTTGGCGCCCTCGAAGATGGACTTGGTGAACTTGTAAATTGCCTCGTCGGAGACATTGTCGTTGGCGATGACCACCGACAGAACCGCCACCGTGGTGGTGTCGGAATCAAGCCCGTAGGCGTCCTTGGAAATAACGGACTCCTGATAGTAAGGGCAAGCCTTCAGAAGCTTGGCAATATGCTCGCTGTCCAGGGAGACCAAGTGCACGGGCTTTGCCGTGGAGAGGTCGGTGATGGAGGTGGTAGGAGCGCCCGCCACAACGAAGGCGGCGTCGATCTTGCCGTTCTTGAGCGAGTCGGTGGAGTCGCCGAAGCTCTGGTAGACGGGCTTGATGTCCTTCTCGGCATCCAGACCGTAGGCGTTCAGGATATCGATGGCGTTGAAGTTGGTGCCGGAACCGGCCGCGCCGACGGAAACGGTTTTGCCCTTAAGGTCGGCAACCGTCTTGATGTCGGGGTTGGTGGTCACGATCTGCACCTGCTCAGGATAAAGAGCGGCAACGACGGAGAAGTCGCTGTAGGCGCCGGTCGACTCGAAGAGCTTAGAGCCCTCGTAGGCGTAGGTCTGAACGTCGGCCTGGCAGAAGGCCATGTCGGCGTCGCCGTCCTGCATCGATTGGACGTTGGCCTGCGAACCGTTGGAGGAAAGCGCGACGACGGTCGTGCCCTCCGTGTTGGTGCAGTAGTTTGCGATAACCGTGCCGAACGCGTAATAGGTGCCGGATTCGCCACCGGTCACGAACTGCAGGTTGTTGTCGATACCTTCGCCATCTTTCGTGAAGCCACCGCCACCGGCGAAACCGGCGTAACCGGCCGCGATGAGGATGACCACGTAAATGGCAGCGATGAGAGCTGTTGCCTTTTTACTCACGCAAGTACCCCTTTCCGTTGAATCTGACGCGCACGTGCGAAAACGATCAAACCAGAGGCTGGCGCAGGCGGCGGCGAGCCTGGCACCGCTTAGGTTCAAGCAAGGCCGCGGCCACCCAAGACAACGCACCTTGCCCCAAAACAAACGAGCCACCGGTCAAACGATCGGCGGCCCCAAAGTTTGCGGTTAGCCACATTTTCGCAAAGTGTGCACGAAACAAGCGAACACGAGTTGAACAACCATCCTAATAGGCGGCGCCCAAATCAAAGCTAGTTATACAGATTTTTTCGGTAATGGGACTCTTATTTCATCATTTGTAACAAAAGAAAGGGGCTCATCGACGTGCAAGCCCTAGCGCATACGATGAAGGTCATCCTCCTCGTCGATGCGCGTGTCGCGGCGATCGTCGAGCGCTTCGTCGTCCTCGAAGATGTCGTCGAGCTTGTCCTGGATGAACCCAATGAAGGCGGGCTGCTCGTCGTCGGCGGCTTCACGTTCCTCGCGCTCGCGCTCCTCTTCCTCGTCGTCGGACTCCATCATCTCGAAAGCAAGAGCCTGATCCTGGACGGATTTAAGGCTCTCAACCTCGATGAACACGCGGGTGGCATCGGGGAACTCGGCGCGGATGCCCGCCTCGATACGGTCGATGGAGCGCAAGATCTGCACCGCAGGAACGCTCGGCGAGAAGTTGGCGTCGATGGTCAAAAGCATGTCGTGGGGGCCCAAGAACATCGAGAGCACGCGCCCGCAATCGACCACGTTCTCGTCGGATTCCACGATCTCGATGACGCGGCGCGTCTGCGGTTTGTTCAGGCCTTCGCCAATAAGCAAGGCCTTGGTCTGGGTAAGCAAAACGGCGGCCACCACCATCAGCAGCAGGGCAATCGCGATGGATGCCAGGGAGTCGTACAAGGGGTTGCCCGTCACATGGCTTGCGACGATGCCCGCGAAAGCGATCAAAAGACCGGTTTCGGCGGCGGTGTCTTCAAGCACCACGGTGTAGAGACTCGGGTCCTTGCAGTGGTCGATGAACTTCAGGGGCGATACCTTGCCGCGTGCGAGGTTGAACTGTTTAACCGCAACGGCGAGCGTGGTACCCTCGATCACCGCCGAAATACCCAGGATCACGAGCGACGGCAAGGGGTCGGACAAGCGCGCGTCCTCGATATGGACAAGATGGCTCACACCCTCGACAAGCGAGATAACGCCACCGACGGCGAAGATGAGCACCGCCACAACCAGCGTCCAGAAATAAAGCTCCTTGCCGTAGCCGAAGGGATGGTCCTCGTCGCTGGGCTTTTTGGATTGATGGATGCCGAAGAGCACCAGGATGCCGTTGCCGGAATCGACGATGGAGTGAATGCCCTCCGAGATCATGGCCTGCGAACCCGTGATGAAGGCGGCAATGAACTTGACAATGCCCACCAGGATGTTGCCGCAGATCGCGGCGATGACGGCGATGGTCGAGCTGCCCTTTTGCTGCGCGGCGGCAGCGCCCCCATCCTGCGGTGCGGGAGCCTCGGGAAGATTGTCAGCCTGAGACAAAAGCCTGTTACGCACGATATCCACCCCCTCGTCTCTAGAACGCTCGCGCTTCAAGAAGCGCTTCTTGGACGTGGTGTTGTTACTCGGGGGTTGGTCGGAACCCTTCATCGATGCGATCCTTTCGTACGTGCAAAAAACCGCGCAGGCAAGCCATGCGCAATGCAAAAATTCATGATAGCAAGAACCGCGAGCGGGATGGTAAAGCTCCTGTAAATGCCCACAGTTCGCCCAAGATCCCCAAGCCGCGCGGCTGCGGCGCAGGAAAGCGTGAGGCCGGCCGACGCGGGCTCAATGGCGTCCAACGCGAGTCCGATAACCGGCCTGCGCAGACCCAAAGACCACGCAGGCTTAAGGGGCAGCCGGCGCAAGCTTAATCCAGCAAATCCTCGATGAAGCCGACGCGATAATTGGTTAGCACCACGTCACCGCCATCCTGCGTGGCATCCAAATCGACGTCGGCAAGAATCTGGAAATCACGGTCGTCCTCTTGGTCCCGGATTACCTGACGCACATGCCACAGATGCTCTTCCTTCTCGTCGGATTCGTCCAAGAAGAAGTACGAGGTGGAGCGGGCGTCGGCATCCAGCAGAACCTCCTCGTGAGCTTCGAAATAAGCATCGACAACCTGGCGCCAACGCCTAAGCCCAAATCCCCACTCGCCATCGAGCTCGGCCAAGGCCTCGGCATTCCTGGAGGCCAGCAGTCGCACACGCTGAAAGAAAGCGTTGCGCACCAGAACGGTAAGGCCCCTGCGATCGATGACCACGGCCGCGGGCGCGGCAGGCGCGGCTTCGTCCATCTGAGAGCCAGCGCTCTCCCATTCGTCAACCAAGCTGGAATCGACCGTGCGCACCACCACCGAAAGCCAAGCAATGATGTCTTCCAGGCGATCATCGCACTTGTCGAGCGGGATGGTGCGGTCAAGCACGCGGTACACGTCCGACAGATAGCGCAGCAGAGTGCCCTCGTTGCGCGCGATTTTGTAACTGGCGACGTAGCTTTTGAAGGTCGCACCCGTTTCTATCATCTCGCGCAAAATGCTCTTGGGCATAAGCTCGTAGTCGGCCGCCCAGGGTACCGACTGGCAGTACATGGCAAAGGCCTGATCCAGCTCCTCGGCCAGAGGCTTGGGGTAGGTGATTTCATCGAGCCTATCGATGCGCTCATCGTAATCGACGCCCTCGGCCTTCATCGCGGCCATGGCCTGCGATTTTGCCCGGCGCTCCTGGGCGCGCAGAACCTGGCGCGGATTCTCGACCGTGGCCTCCGCCATCGAAATCACATCGAGCGCGTAATCGTCGGACTCGGGGTCAAGCAGCTCCAAGGCCGCCAGCAAGAAGGGCGACAAGGGCTGGTCAAGCGCAAAGTCCTCGGGCATGTCCACGGTAAGGAAGTAATCCCAGGAACCATCTTCGAGCACCTCGTGCTCCACCACGTCAGCGGCCTCGAGCGTTGCAAGAACCTCGTTGGCACGCGTATGCAGAGCGAGCTTTTCGTCGGGGGTCTGGCTTGAAGCCTCGATAAGACTGTCCAAGCTCGCGCGCACGTCACCGCCGCGCTCCACCAGGTTGACCACCATGGAGTTGGTGATGCGCATGCGCGGCTTCAGAGTTTCGGGGCTTGCCTCAACGAGCTTCTCGAAGGCGCCCTTGTTCCAGGTCACCTTGCCCTGCGGGGCGCGCTTGAGCTTGAGCTTGCGCTGCTTTTTGGGATCGTTGCCCGCCTTGGCGCGCATGCGCGCGTTCTCGATCTCGTAATCGGGCGCTTGCACCAACACCACGCCCTCGGTGTCGAAGCCCGACCTGCCGGCACGCCCGGCGATCTGGTGGAACTCTCGCGCGTTGAGCCTGCGCATACGGTGCCCGTCGTACTTGATAAGCGCCGTTAAAAGCACCGTGTGGATGGGCACGTTGATGCCCACGCCCAAGGTGTCGGTACCGCAGATGACCGGGAGCAAGCCCTGCTGAGCGAGCTTTTCAACCAGCAGGCGATAACGCGGGAGCATGCCCGCATGATGCACGCCGACGCCGCAACCAAGCAGACGCTGCAAGGTCTTGCCGAAGGCGGTGGAGAAACTCGTGCCCTTGCATGCTTCCTTGATGCGCGTGCGCTCTTCCTTAGTGGCCACACCGTAGCTGGCCAGGGCTTGCGCCGAGTCGAGCGCGGCGTCTTGGGAGAAATGGACAACGTAGATGGGCGCCTCGCCCTTGCGCAAGGCAAGCTCGACCGTACCCTCCATCGAGGTGTCAACATATTCATAGCTCAAGGGGATGGGGCGCTCGGCATCGGCCACCACATCGACGGCGCGCCCCGTACGTTCCTCAAGCGCGTTCGCGATTTGGGAAGTGTCGCCCAGCGTGGCACTCATAAGAAGGAAGCGCGCGTTGGTGAGCTCGATGAGCGGCACCTGCCAAGCCCAACCGCGATCAACGTCGCCGTAAAAATGGAACTCGTCCATGACAACCGAGGCAATGTCGGCCGAAGAGCCTTCACCCAAGGCGCGGTTGGCCAGCACCTCGGCCGTGCAGCAGATAACCGGTGCGTCGGGGTTGATGGAGGTGTCGCCCGTGATCATGCCGACGTTGTCGCGCCCCAGCAGATCAACCAAGTTGAAGAACTTCTCGCTCACCAGGGCCTTGATGGGCGCAGTGTAATACGAAGTACCCGCATCGGCGCACAGGTCCATGAAGTGCATGCCCAGCGCAACCAAGGACTTGCCCGAACCCGTGGGGGTGCCCAGGATAACGTGATTGCCCATCGCGATGCTCATCAGAGCTTCCTCCTGATGAGGCCACACCTCGATGCCGCGGTTCTCCATCCAGCCAATGAAGGACATCAAAAGCTCGTCGGGGTCGAGCGGGTTTTCTTCGCTGGAGCGACTATACAGGTCATCGGCCAAAAGCCCCAGTCCGCCAAAGCCTTGGTAATCAAGCTCGAAGGCATCCTGCGAGCAAGGGTCGACGCCTTCCTTGGCGACACCCGTCTGGACCACGTCCGTTGACGCAGCGCCCGTCTGAGCTACGTCGGCCTGCGCGCCACCCGGCGCCTCGACGCCTGCCAGAGCAATGGACTCAGCGCCAACAACAGGGGCGTTATTCTCGTTTTCCTGGGACATGGACACAACCTCGGCTTCGTTTGCGGCTTCGTTCTTTTTGCGCTCAACGGTATCATGCGCAGGCGCTTTTGGTTATTGTGGAACAACATGTTTCAATTGATTTTAAAGGAGCCTTATGGCAAGCAATTACGTCGACCTTAGCTGCGCGGAATTCACCGCACAGCTCGCCGCCAAGCAATCCGTCCCCGGAGGAGGCGGGGCTGCAGCGCTCGCCGGCGCACTTGCCGCCGCGCTCGGCGCGATGACGGCCAACTTCACCACCGGCAAAAAGGCCTATGCGCAGTACGAGGAAGATATCGTGCGCATGATCGGTGAGCTCGAGGAGCTGCGTGCTCGCATGCTCGGCTACGTCGATGCGGACGCCGCCGGCTTCGCCGCCTTCATGGACGCCTGGCGCATGGACAAAGAAGATCCCGCACGCCAAGAGGCCCTCGATGCCGCCACCAAGGGCTCGGCTGCCACCCCCTTCGCCATCGCGAAGGACGCGGTGCGCATCATCGAGGTTTTGGAGGAGCTTGCCGGCAAGGGGTCCAAGATGCTTCTTTCCGACACCGCCTGCGGTGCGAGCCTGGCGCGTGCCGCCCTTCAAACCGCAAGCATCAACGTGTACGCGAACACTCGCGGCGTCGATGCCGAATGGGCGCGCAACATGGAAGCCGAGTGCGAGCAAATGGTCGCCGATTTCCTTCCCCGCGCCGACAAGGTGTTCAACAGCATCTGCGACGGCACGGGCCGCTAGGCGAAAACCGTGGCGCGCGCACGCAAACCCTCCAACCTCGACGCCCAGCTTGAGCAATGGGCGGCAGCCATTGTCGACGATCCCGAAAACTTCAAGGGGCGCTGGAAGCAAAGCTTCTTCCCCAGCGCACGCGAAGTGCGCCTTGACCTGGGCTGCGGCAAAGGAGCCTTCCTGGCTCGCAGCGCCAAGGCCAACCCCGAGGTGCTCTACATCGGCATGGATATCGATTCCACCTGCGTGGCGCGCTGCGCCAAGAAGGCGATTCTGGAAGAGCTACCCAACATGGTGGTGGCCCGCGCCGATGCCGCTAACTTACTCGAGTTCTTCGAACCCGGCGAGCTTAGCCTTATCCACCTGAACTTCAATGCGCCCTACCCACCCAAGAAGATGGCTTCACGGCGCCTGACGCACATCGATCACCTAAGCCGCTACCGCACGGTCCTGGGCGAAAACGGCCGTATCGAGCTGCGCACCGACAACATGCCCTACTGGAAGTGGAGCCTGGAGGAGCTGCGCATCGCCGGCTACCGCATCGACTGGCGCTGCGAAGATCTCCATGGCGCGATGCGCAAGCTCGCCGACACGGCACTCACCGTGCACCACGAGAACTTCGTTCGCAGCGAATACGACGAAAAACTCGTCGAAAAGGGCGCAGTGGTGTATTCCCTTATCGCGCACCCCGGCCCCGCACCTGCGGAAATGAAGCAAACCACCAAGCTCGGACTCGTCGATTACCTGCCCGAGGATCTGGACACGCTTGAGCACATCCCCTATGGCATGGAAGACACCATCTTCAACATGCGCAACCGCAAAAAGAATGCCCGCGAAGCCCAGGCGCGCCGAGCATGGTGGGAACGCAAATACAAAAGCAAAGGCAGTTCAACGGCAAAGGGAAGCAAAAGCGGAGCAAAGGGCGTATCATGCAACAAGCATGAAAGCGCAAACGCGCCCCGTGCAAACGCAAGCGTTTCCCCTACAAATAACAAGTAAGGAAGAACATGGCCGACAAACAGAACAAACAGGCAGCTCAAATCACCAACACGAACCGCT
The DNA here is from genome assembly GCA_963591685.1 of Escherichia coli. Lineage (GTDB taxonomy): Bacteria > Actinomycetota > Coriobacteriia > Coriobacteriales > Eggerthellaceae > Anaerotardibacter. The sequence goes on along the minus strand of CAVAUO010000001.1, from coordinate 10,238 downwards.
GGGATACCCGTCAGCTCGTGATCATGGCCCTTATGGCGGCCATCGCAACGCTTCTGTCCTTCGTCGAGATCCCCATTCTTCCGGCCGCTCCCTGGCTTAAGTACGATCCCTCCTTCGTGCCCTCGATGGTCACCGGCTTCGCCTACGGGGCCGGCCCCGGCGTTGCCGTCGGCTTGGTAACCGCCATTCTGCACATCTTCATGACCGGCAACTTCTGGGGCGGCATCATGAACATCCTCGTGGTGTGCGCCTACGTGATCCCTGCCTCCCTTATCTACGTGCGCCAGCACACGTGGCGCGGCGCCGCCATCGGCCTGGTCATCGGCTCTATCTGCCAGATCATCGTCGCCATCTTGGCTAACATCGTAATCACCCCCATTTACGCGGGCATGCCCGTCGAGTCCGTGATCGCGCTCATCATTCCCGTGCTCGTTCCCTTCAACGTGCTTAAAGTGGTTTTGAACTCCGTTATCACCATCGCCGTTTACAAGGCGATCTCGAATCTGATCACCCCAAAGAAGAACCAGGTCAAGGGCCGCTAAGCGCCTTTGAGTTTGAAGGTTTCCATGATCGAGTTCGACGGCGTTCGCTTCACCTACGACGGGCAGCATTTTGCCCTTGACGGGCTCGACCTTGAAGTGCCCAAGGGTGAGTTTCTGTGCATCTTGGGCAGCAACGGCTCGGGCAAGTCGACACTTGCCAAGCATATAAACGCCCTGCTCATCCCCGACGAAGGCACAGTCACGGTCGACGGCACCGACACGCGCGAGCAGGGCCTAAGGTACCTTATCCGCTCCACGGCGGGCATGGTGTTTCAGAACCCCGACGACCAGATAGTCGCCACCCTTGTGGAAAACGATGTTGCCTTCGGGCCCGAGAACCTAGGGCTTGAGCCTGCGGAGCTGCGCGCACGCGTGACCGAAGGCTTGAAGTCCGTCGGCCTGCAAGGCTTCGAGCTGCGCGAAACCAACGCCTTGTCGGGCGGGCAAAAGCAGCGCGTCGCCATAGCAGGCGTGCTTGCGATGCACCCCGAGGTACTCATCTTCGACGAAGCCTCCGCAATGATCGACCCGCGTGGCCGCAAGGGGCTTATCAAGGTCGCACGCGCACTGCACGAAGCGGGCATGACCATCATCATGGTTACCCACTTCATGGAAGAGGCGGCACTCGCCGATCGCGTTGTCGTGATGAAGGACGGCCACATCGTCAAATGCGGCACGCCAGCCGAGGTGCTCACCGACGCCTCCGAACTGCGCGATCTCAACTTAAGCGCTCCCTTTGCCACCGAGCTTTCCTTAAGCCTGCAAAACCAGGGGCTCAACCTGGGCACCCACTTAACCGAGTCCGAGCTTGAGGAGGATTTATGCAGCTTGTTTTCGAAGAGGTAAGTTACGCATACTCCTCCCTCACGGAGTCCAAAAAGCCTAAGAAATCACGTCGCTTCTTTGGTAAGAAAAAAGAAGAGCAGGCAGCCGCAGACAAGCCCGCCTGGGGCAACGACCCTGCCGAGAAATACGCTCTTCATCAGGTAAATCTTCAGCTCAACGAAGGCGACTTCCTGGGAATCTGCGGGCACACGGGCAGCGGCAAATCCACCCTCATCCAGCATATGAACGGGCTTTTGACCCCCACCGAGGGGCGCGTACTCCTTGATGGGCGCGACCTTTCCAGCAAAGACGTGCAAAAAGAATGCCGTGGCATGGTCGGCGTCGTTTTCCAATACCCCGAGCACCAGCTGTTTGCGCAAAGCGTCTACGATGACGTCGCCTTCGGACCGCGCAACCTCGGCCTTAGCGAGGATGAGATAGACGCACGCGTACGACAGGCCCTTGCCGACGTTCGCCTTGACTTCGACACGATAAGCCCGGTGAGCCCCTTCGAGCTTTCGGGCGGACAGCAACGACGCGTCGCCTTCGCCGGCGTGCTTGCGATGCAGCCACGCATCCTGGTGCTCGACGAACCCGCCGCCGGCCTTGACCCCGCAGCGCGCTCGAGCTTCCTTTCCTTGATCAAAGAGCTACACGAGCAGGGCCTGACGGTCGTCATGGTTTCGCACAGCATGGAAGATCTGGCTCAACTTTGCAGCCGTATCGTCGTACTGAACCAGGGGCGCGTTTTCGCGCAGGGCACACCTGAACAGGTGTTCTCAGACGCGGAGGGCTTAAAGTCCATCGGGCTCGACGTTCCTGCGGCGCAACGAGTTGCCAACAAGCTGCGCGCACGCGGTATCGCCCTGCCCGACACGCTCTACTCCTCGGCCGAGCAGCTGAGCGGCGACGTAGCCAAGCTTTATCGCGAACTCCACGGCGAAGATGCAGGGATGGACAGCGCGTGCGATCAGGCAACCGCGGCCGACGCAAACAACCAAGCCGCCCCAGGCAAGCAGGCGAAGGGCGCCGACACTAGCAACGCAATCAACTCAAACGAAAGCCTGGCCTAGCATGGGCAAGATGGTTTTCGGCCGCTACTACCCCGGGTCCAGCTTGGTGCACAACATGGATGCGCGCGCCAAACTCAGCATCATGTTCTTCTACATGGTGGCCGTGCTCTGCTGCGCCAACCCCTACGCTCTGGGGGCCTGCGTGGTATTCACCTTCGCCTTCTACCTTGCTGCACAAATACCTGCACGCGTGGCCGTGGGAGCGGTGCTGCCCTTGTCGTTCATCGTCGTCTTGGCGATGCTTGCCAATTTGCTCTTCATCCAACAAGGAGCGATATATGCCGACTGGGGCTTTTTCAAAATCACCGAAGGGGGCGTGTACCAGTGCTTCTTCATGGGCATTCGCCTTTCGATGCTGTTGTTCGGAGCCTGCCTGGTAACGCTTACCACCACTACGCTCGATATCACCGATGCCTTCGAGGCGATCCTGAAGCCCTTCGCACGCTTCGGCGTTCCCGCGCATGAGCTCTCGATGATCATGGGCATTGCCCTGCGCTTTCTTCCCCAGTTCATGGAAGAGCTGTCCTACACCCGCTCAGCACAGCTCAGCCGTGGCGCGCGCCTGTCGGAGGGCAGCGTTTCCGAGCGCATTGGCGCCCTTAAGGCGCTGTTCATCCCCCTGTTCGCAAGCGTGTTCCGCCATGCCGAGACGCTTGCCGGCGCCATGGACGCCCGCTGCTACCACGGCGGTCCGGGTCGCGGACGTCTGCATCCCCTAAGCTATTCCTGGCGCGACGCCGCCGGCGTGGTGACCTTCCTTTTGATGGTCGCCGCCATCGTGGCTTGCAATCTTGCCCTTTAGGCTTTGCCTTGCGCTTATACGCGCTCACAAAAGCTAGCTAAGCCGCACTCTCTAAGCGCTGCCTTTACGTCTGCCAATTCTCCATGCCTGCTAAAATTAGAGAATAGGCAAGAAAATGCAAAGGGGCGCTTCCATGATCACCTCAGCAAAAGTTCGCTCAACCAGCCCATTCATTCTTTTAGGCGCAACGTTTTTGGCCGCCATTCTAATTAGTTGCTTTGCGTTAGCCGGCGCGCATCCCGCGAAAGCCTATGCAGACGATGGGAAGCTCGGACTGATCAGCTACAAAGTTGGCGACCAATCCTATTCGTTCAGCAAAAACAACGTAACGGATCTTTTTGTAGCCGCTGAAGAATGCGCCCAGAAAAATGCCCCTGTAACCATCACTGTTTACAGGGACATTGATACCAGCTCCTACGGCACCATCCAGATTCCCGCAAACAGCAACTACACCATCGACCTCCAGGGCCACAAAATCGACCGAGGTCTTGCCAATTCCAGCCTTAGCACCTCTGACAACGGTCGCGTCATCCAAATAAACGAAGGCGCAAGCCTCACCATCAACGGCACAAGCGGCAAGGATTCTGAAGAACAAAGCAAAACCGAGCACAAAGGCAGCACCTTCACGCTTGCAACCGGCGGCAAACTCTGGAAGTCCTCTGACGATTCAGATGGCTCGGAGTCTATCTACGGAGCCCTTATCACAGGCGGCGCAGCTGAAGATTTCGGCGGAGGCATCGCTGCTTGCAGCAACAGCGGCGACCTCACTATCAATAACGTGACTATCGCGGGCAACGTCACCGACGACTTCGGCGGCGGCGTTGGCGTTGAGGCCTCGGGCAAAGCAGAGTTCAAGAAGGGGATACCATCGAGCTGGATGCCAACAGCTCCGAATTCGTCAAAACAGGCACCATAAAAAATAGTTTCGACGAAAGCGACGGCAAAGAATACACCACCGAATATCGCCTTGATTATTGGGAGGTCGAAGGATCCGACGACGCTTGGGTTGCCCAGGGGATCGAAAAGACATCCAAGGTTTACCCCGACAGCTCCGGCAAGGCTAAGCTGACCATGCCCGCAGGCAACATTGTTCTGCGTGCCCATTACACAGCATCCCTTGCGGGGCTTTCGTTGAACATCAAAGACACTGCCACCTGGGACGACCTTGGGAATAGCATTTCGAATGCCTCCGTATCGTCCATCCGCCTTACCAATGCTCAGGATGAAAAACGAACCGTCACCGAAAGCGCGGCAAGCAACGGCCTGGCCAAAGTGACATCATGCAAGCTCGAGAAAGCGGATAGCTCGCCCAAGACGCTTGAGTACACTGTTGAAATCGACCCCAAGATCGCCGAAGAATATGGCATGTACCTTGCTGAGGGCTCGATCAAATTCCAAAGCTCCTTGGTTAACGCGCTCTATAAGACGGTGACCGTTTCTACGAGTGCGAAATGCGAGAAGGACTCCGACGGCAATCTAAGCAAGGTGGTCGTCACTTCAAAAGTCAGGGCGACCGACAGCCCTGTAGACACGCTTAAGGTTCTTGTTGCCAACCTTAACGTTAATTCCAATGTTTTATTCGGCTACTGGACAAGCAACTACAAAGCCACGGAAGATGCAGTTATCACTCCGCCTAACGAATCTGGCATGACCTTCGTCAAATGGGATGAATCCACCATTCCCGAAGGGGCTACCGAAGACCCCCAGACGCACGCGCTTACGGTGCCTTCGTTAAGCGACAACCTGATTGGGGCCAAAGCCCTTAAGGCCTACTACGCACCGACCATTTCCAACCTTAAAATCGATATCTCCACCCCGGAGCCTGGAGAAGCATTCCCAAACAAGCTTAATTCTCTGATCCTCTTCAACGAAAGCTGGACTTTCGATGACTTAGCCGACACCGCAAACAAAGACATCAGCATCTCCTGGACAAAAGAAGATAGCACCGCAGCAGGTGACACAGCCGAAGGCAGCACAACCTACATCGCAAACATCACGACCAAGCTCACGAGCAGCGACGGAACCCAGTTCGACCTAAACGAGAAAAGCCTCAAGGCCAGCATCAATGGACTGGATTCCGTTGACGTTACCGTAGATAAAGCAGCTGGAACCCAAAGCTTCACCTTCTCTTTCACCACCGAGGCAGACAAGCGCTTCGACAAGGTTGTAACCGACCTTTCCGATGCAACGGTTCCTTATGCAAGCGCCAGCAAAAGCAAGCTGCCGAAGACAATTCGCTATCAGCTTAAAGATGGAACCATCAGAACTGCTACCGCGTACTGGAAGGTCGCCGGAATCCCTGAAGACACCAGCACCGATGCCTTCAGCGTCACAGGATCCTTCATCGACGACAACAGCCAAGAGCATACAGTTTCCCGAAGCTTCACCATCTGCGACTTGGATGCACCAGTAGCAAGCGTTGCATCCGGATACATTGCAGGCGAAAAAGTAATCACGTTGAAGGATGGCGACAACTGGCTTAGCCCAGAAACCACGACCATCTACTATGGCCTTACCAATGAAATCACCGACACCCCTGAGTACCAGGAATACACCGGAGCCATTACCATCAGCGATGCCTGCGTGCTTACCGTTTATGCAAAAATCAACGGCCGCGAAAGCACTTACGCCAAATACATTTACAACGAAGGAACCAACCATTCCATCACAACGAGTACTCAGGATGAACAAGGACAAGAAGTAAATCCCGATACCGGGCAAACCTCACTTGTAAGCGCAGTCGATGAGGAAGGCAATAGCATTAGCGAATACGTTTCCGGCCGAATCGTCAATCTGGTGGCCTTGAACACCACCGGCCTAGTCTTTGACAGCTGGGAGAGTAGCAACGAGGATGTTGAGTTCTCCGACAAGAACAGCGCAAGCACTTCCTTCAAGATACCCGATGAGGCAGTGAGCATCACCGCCAAATATCGCTCAAGCGAAAAACATAGCCTCGTTTCCGAAAATGCAAGTTTCTTAGACGCCAGCGGAAACCAGATCACCTCGTCCAAAAAGGGCGAGACCATCACCGTTAAAGCGAACTCCGCCGCCGCACCTGCTGGCAATTACATCTTCGACCATTGGGAGCTTGTTTCCGATGACGATGAAGATGGCGGAGAATCCAGCGAATCCGTCGAATTCAAAGATGCAAGCAGTGAAACCACGACCTTCACCATGATCGACGCCGATGCGAAGATCGCAGCAATTTACTCGCCCGCTTATGCAGTCAGCTTCGATGCAGCGGGAGGCAGCGACGTTACATCGCAAAATGTGAAGAAGGGCCAACTTGCCGCAAAGCCCGCTTGCGACCCCGTGCGTGATGGATACGTATTCGCCGGCTGGTTCAGCGACAAAGAGTGCACCAAAGCCTTTGATTTTGAAAACACCAAGATCACAAGCGATATTTGCTTGCATGCAAAATGGGATATCTCGATAGCCAACGCAGAAGTAGAGTTGGGCGATAGTCTGGTGTACACCGGCGAAGAGCAGGAACAAACGATTAAATCCGTTAAGGTCACTCTTGATGGCGCGCAGTCCGAGGTGCCAATTAAGTGCCTAACGATTGAAGGGAATTGGGCAACCAAGGCAGGCAGCTACACAATGACCATCTCAGCCAAGGAAGGTAGCGGCTACGCGGGTAGCACCAGCTGCAAGTACGAAGTCTCAAAAGCACTCGAGCCCGAGCCCGATCCGGACCAAAAGCCAGCGAAAGGCATAAACATCTCCAAGGCAAAGAAGGCCTTTAAAGCCAAGTGGAAAAAGAATAAGGCTGAGCGTTCTGGCGTTCAGATTCGCTACTCCACCAAGAAGTCCATGAAGAAAGCTGTGACGACACAGGCAAAGGGAGCAAACGTCAAAGCCAAGAAGGTGAAGAAGCTCAAGAAGAATCGCAAATACTACGTGCAAGTTCGCAGCTATAAGGTCGTTAACGGCAAAACTTACTACTCCAGCTGGTCTACCAAGAAAACCGTGAAAACGAAGTAGCTCCGACAAAATATAGCGCAAGGCAAAGCCCGCTTCGGGTGTCGCCCGTTCCGCTATTCGAAAAGGGAAGCCATACGGCTTCCCTTTTCTCATGCGCTCACTGCTTCAGCTTTAGAATGCGGATTTCTCCGAAATCCTCTTTATGGTTTGCAGAGCGAAACCTTCGGGGCTTTGCCTTGCGCTTATATGTGCTTGCACTAACTTATCGACACTATTGCTCTTCGTGCCAAGGATAGGACTCTCCCCTACCCTTGCGATCAAGATTGTGGGGGTAACCCAGATGCATCCTGAACCACTGCATGTCGGGGTTGGCAAACGAAAGATTGCCAGGCTCGCCATCGAAAAGCGCCTCGTCCAGCGAGGACAAGGGAATCTTCTTGTCGATGATGAAGGTATAGATGCCGGCAGCCTCGGGGCAGTTCATCAAGATGAAGCCGTACAGGCGATCGTCCTTGATGACGAACTTGCGATAACTATCGTCCTCGGCGATCACACGCTCCTCGAAACCTAGATCGGGCTTGGGGCGCACGATGCCAGCCGTAAGAAGCGAAACCTCACCGAAGAAATTGGTGGCGTTGACGGCAAAATTGCCGGGGAACACGCCCTCGCTTGAGCTGCCCGCCATCTGAGCACCGGCGATACGGCCCTGGCGCACCGCATTGGGCCACAAAGCCAGGGGCTTGTCAGTGCCGTCGAGGGTGTTGGTGGTCTGCGTGACGTCGCCTGCGGCATACACATCGGGCAGGCTCGTCTTCATCTGACGATCGACCACCAGGCCACGGCCTTCCTCGGCACCGGCAGCAACCGCGATGAAGCTGTTGGGGCGCACGCCGATTGCCACGACGACGAAGTCAACGTCGAGCTCGGTGCCGTCCGTCATGTAGGCATGGGTGATGGCGCCGTCGACGACATCGAAGCGCTCGGCCGTGGCGCCAGGACGGCAGATGATCCGGGGCGCCACCAGCTTGGTGAGCAGTGCGCCGGCCTCAAGGTCAAGAACGCCGTCCAAGATGGGGAAGCTGCGCTTGTACACCACAACCTCGTCGGCATGGAAGGAAAGCGCTTCGGCCGCCTTCATGCCGATCAAGCCGCCGCCAAGCACCATGACGCGACTCTTGCGACCCTCGGCATGCGCGGCCGCCGTGGCTGCATCAACCATGGAGCCAGCCTGCTTTGCCTGATCAAGCGTAATGAAGTTGACCGCGTTCTTCGCGCCGGCAAGGCCGGGGATGTCCACCTGGCTCGGGGTAGAGCCCGTGGCAACCAGAAGCTTGCCGTAGCCGATTTTCTCCTCGTTCACCAGCTCGACCTCGTGAGCGTCGGCATCGATGGCCATGGCTCCGAACTCAGGCCCGAAGAGGGTGTCGATATTGTTGTCCGCATAGAAGGACGCGGGGCGCAGCCACATGTTCTCCTCGGCGATCTTGCCCTCGAGCACGTAGGAGATCAAAGGGGTGCCGTAGGCCGCATAGGGCTCGGGCGAAAGCATCAGGATGCTGCCCGCATCGCCGGAAGCGCGAATTGCCTCGGCGGCCGAGATGCCCGCAGCGGAATTTCCAAGGATGACGTAATCGTAAGATTTCATTTACGACCTCCTAGTTCGTGTACATCGCCGCGTAGGGCTTGGCCGAAATGGGGCGCAGACACCAGAAGCCGTCGCCGGAATCGTCGACGGGAGCTCCCAGCTCCTCGGCGAAGTGCTTGTTGTACTCCGCCAGCAGCGCATGGATGACCGCCTTGTCCTCGGGGCCGGCCTCCTTTTGCATAAGGCCGGGAAGAACCTGGTGATCCTTGAGCTTGTTTTTCAGATAAACAACGCCGCCGTGCATGCCTGTTGCCAGGTACTCACCGGCCGTGCCCATAAGAAGAATCACGCCGCCGGCCAGATACTCGCCCAGGAAGTTGCCCGCATTGCCGCCGATGACGACGCAGGGGCACTTGCTCTCGTACTGCTTCATGTGGATGCCAACACGCCAACCGCAATCGTCACGGACGAAGATGGCGCCACCGCGCATCGCGTAACCGGCGGCGTCGCCGCAGCGGCCGTGCACGATGATCTTGCCATCGTTCATGGTGTTGCCGATCTGGTCCTGGGCATTGCCGAAGACCTCGATCGTTCCGCCATCCATGTAGCAGGCCATGTCGTTGCCGGGGGTTCCGTTGACGAGCAGGGTCTTGCCCTTGGGAAGAGCGCTGCCCAGGTAGCGCTGCGCGAACACTTCGTTGAGCTCGACGATGTCGGAGACCTCAAGGGCGGCGTTCACACGCTCGTTGGCAGGACGAAAATGCTCGGTTCCCAGCGTGAGGGAGGTTTTGCTTGCAGTCATGACTATGCCTCGCTCTCAACGTAAACCAAGGCGCGATTGGGGCAGGCCGCAACGCAGCTGGGGTTGCCCGGCTGGCCCGCGCAAGCGCCGCACAGATCGCACTTGATGGCGGTGCCTTCAATATGAACCGCACCGAAGGGGCAGCTCACCACGCAGGTTCCGCAGCCGACGCACTTCTTCGCGTCGACGAAAACCACGCCGGTTTCGGGGTCACGCTGCATAGCGCCCGCGATGCAGCCCTCAACGCACAAAGGCTTGGCGCACTGACGGCAGTTCGATGCGAAAGAGAAGTCGTTGTCGCCCTCGACCTTGATGCGAGGGCCCGCGCACTTCTCGTACTTAAAGGCCTTGACGGGGTTCTTTGATTTGGAATGAGCCGTTTTGCAGGCCACCTCGCAGCGACCGCAGTTGATGCACAGCTCGGGAATGGGGTAAATCCTCTTCATCGTTATCACTCTCCTGCATGCTGCACGCCGAGGATCTCAAGCTCCTTTTCGCGCAATCCGATGCCGCGGAGCATGAGCCTGTTGCCGCGAAGCGAATCGATGGAGTTGATTCCCATGCCGCCCATGATTTCCTGGATCTCGTGGTTCCAAGCCGTGATCAGATTGATCACGCGCTCGGCGCCGATCTCGGGGTTGAGGCGCTTGGTAAGGTCGGGGCGCTGCGTTGCGATGCCCCAGTT